>NZ_QUFZ01000029.1:0-27385 GCF_003478725.1 Clostridium sp. AF22-10 | reverse complement strand
TTTGAAAGAATATAAAAATCTAAGTACACCTAAAATTTCTGTTATTATTCCAATATATAATACTGAAAAATATGTAGAAGAATGTATAAGATCAATTCAAAGGCAAACATTACAGGAAATTGAAATTATTTGTGTGGATGATGGTTCAACAGATAAATCATTAGAGGTAGTTAGGTCGATTAATGATAATAGAATTAGCGTCTATAAAGAGAAAAATTCAGGACAGTCAGTAGCGCGAAACAGAGGAATTGATAATGCAAAGGGAAAATACTTATATTTTATGGATAGCGATGATGTTTTAGCGTCAGATGCACTTGAAAAATTGTATATATATGCTGAAACAAATGCTTTGGATATAGTGTATTTTGATGGGATGAGTTTTTGGGATGATAATTTATGCAAAGAAATTGCGAATCAAGATTTACATTATTATGAGAGAAAATATGAATACCCAGATATTTATACAGGAAAACAAATGTTAAAAGAAATGCATGCAAATGAAGAATATAGAGTATCTCCATGTTTACAAATGATAAATAAAGGGTTCATTGAAAACTATAATTTGAAATTTGAAGAAGGTATTATTCATGAAGATAATTTATTTACATATAAGTGTATTTTGAACGCTGGTCGAGTGGGCTATATTCATGAATGCTTTTTTAAAAGACGTTATAGAAATGATTCGGTAATGACAAAAAAAACAACATTTGAACATGTATATGGATATTTTAAGTGTTTTGTAAAGATGCAAGATTTTTTAATGCGTCAAAATATAGATGAAGATACATTAGACACTGCATTAAGTATTGAAAGAAGTATGCTCAGATCTGCTAGAAATAAGTATTTAGAACTAGATACGGAGGAAAAAGAGGCTATCCGAGGACTTGAGGTGAAAGAAAAACTACAGTTTGAATCTTATATATGTGATTGGTTCACGGAAAAAAGAAAGGTTTGGATGGCGAATAATAGAACCGAAAAGCAAATACAGGAAGTTAAAAATACGGAAACATTTAAAATTGGAGCAGCAATAGTATGGCTTCCGAGAAAGATAAAAAATATATTTCAAAAAAGTATTTAAAATATATCGGAATAAAAGGAAAGAGAGTATGAAAAGTAAACGATCAATAAAATTGTTTTGGATAATGTTTCTTATTTGTTCAATATGTAGCGTCATTTATATGACCCTAGCATATTCGAAATTTCTTTTCCATTCAGACTGTGCCGGATATTTATTTCTTGCAAAAGAACAGATGAAACAGGGAAAGATGTTTCCAAATAGATTCCATTATACAACAGAGATATTTGGAATTTCTCCAAATCTACTAATGATCCCATTTTTGACTTTTTTAGATAACGAGTATCTGATACATGAAATGGGGACGATTTGTTATACATTATTAATTATAATCGCTATTTTTGTATTGTTTTATAAAGAAAAGAAAATGGCGGTTTTGCTGTCGATTTTATATTTAATGCCGATAAGTTCTACCTATGTGGATATGCTATTTTATCAAGGGGCATATGATTATTGTATTCTTTTTATGCTGCTTTCATTGATTGCAGTCAGATATTTGCACAAGAATTTTGGATCACAGTGTAAGAAAACGTGGATACTAGGATTGGCTTTTTATGCAGTTATATTGTTTTTGGCTGATTTGACATCCCTGAGAAATTTTTTGCTTTTTTTAATTCCGTTGATGCTTGCTTATGCCACTGTGATTTTTTTGAAAGAGGGAGGAAATCCTTGCGGATGGTTAAAAGAGAAAAAACTTTTGACATTACTTGGTTTTACAATCATATGCACAGGAGTATGTTATCTACATTATAGATATTTATGTGCCAAAGTTGGGTTTGATGGGGTGATGACTTCCAATGGATTTATCGAACCAAGTATTCTATTCAAACAATCGGGAGAAACAATCGGAGATATTTTAAAGCTGTTTGGGATACATAAAACAGAAAGCATGATTAGTATATCGTCAATTTATTCATGCATTATGTTACTGTATTTTGTACTTACCTCTGTTATTCTTCCAGTAGCAATCATAAGAACGCTAAAAAAGATTGAAAATCGGTTATATCGTTTTTGTGTTATTTACATTTTGTGGAGTAATGCGTTGACTTTCTTTATGATGATATTTTTCGGATTATCATCTGGAAGATATTTTATTACGATCTATTTCGGAAACTTATTGATAGAGGTTCCATATCTTTTTTGGATCTGTAAAGAAAAAAGCAAGGTGTTCTGGAAGTGGCCAATTTTACTTCCACTATTTGGAGCTTTGATTGTGCATGGAGCTTATTACGTGAATGCATCGGCGAGATATGGGAAGGTTGGAATGAAGGATCTGGTAAATCCGACAGTCCACGATAGTGTGATAGAAGTACTAAAAGAAAATAATATAAAGTATGGATATGCAACTTTTTGGTATGCTTACGCGACAATGATAGCGGGTAATAGTGAGGTGGATATTGCGGCATACGATCAAGGCGATCCAATGATGCCATATTTTTTTGATGTCAATAAAAAAGAGAATATTCAATACTATGCAATTTCTGAAGATGCATATGATGTCGAAAAACATAAAGGTCCATGTTTTATTTTAGTAGCCGAGGGGGAAAAAATTCCAGAAGTTTATTATCAAAAGGCGGAAGAAGTTATAAAGGTAAATACAAACGAGATACTTCTATATGGGAAAAATATTCATTTATATCCTGAATTGGTTGAACAAAGTCACGAATAGATGAAGCTTTTATGCGATAGGAGAAAAAATGATCAATTTCAATAAACCTCCGTATATAGGAGAAGAATTAGATAATATCAAACAGGCAGTTGAGAATTTAAAAATCTGTGGAGATGGTCCGTTTACTAAGAAATGCAATATATGGTTGGAGGAGCGTTTTCACGCACAGAAGGTTTTATTGACAACCAGTGGTACGACGGCATTGGATATGGCGATGCTTCTATGTGACTTGAAACCAGGGGATGAAGTGATTCTGCCGAGTTACACGTTTTCAAGTACGGCAACATCGGCTGTTCTCGCTGGGGCAAAACTTGTCTTTGTGGATATTCGTCCAGATACGATGAACATAGATGAGAATAAAATCGAAGCGGCGATTACCGAACGTACAAAAGTCATTGTGCCAGTTCACTATGCGGGAGTTTCCTGTGAGATGGACAAGATCATGGAAATTGCTTGTAAGTATAACCTAAAAGTAATCGAAGATGCAGCACAGGGTGTAATGAGTACGTATAAAGGAAAAGCGCTGGGAACCATCGGTGATTTTGGATGTTATTCGTTCCATGAGACAAAGAACTACTCGATGGGCGAAGGCGGTGCCTTGGTTATTAATAATCCTATTTATAATGAGAAAGCAGAGATTTTGAGAGAAAAAGGAACAGACAGAGCAAAGTTTTTCCGGGGTCAGGTAGATAAATATACGTGGGTTGATTTTGGAGACAGTTATCTTCCGAGTGAACTGAATGCGGCGTATCTCTGGGCGCAGCTTCAGAATGCGGATATGATTAATGAAAACCGTCTGGAAAGCTGGAATACATATCGGAATGCATTTGAGAAGCTGGCGGAAGCTGGAAAAATAGAGATTCCTTATATTCCGGATGGCTGTGTTCATAACGCACATATGTTTTACATTAAACTGAGAAATCTGGAAGAACGGACACGCTATATTGCTTATATGAAAGAAAGGGAGATTCAAACCGTATTTCATTATGTCCCGCTTCATTCGGCACCGGCTGGATTGAAGTTTGGTCGCTTTAGCGGGGAGGACGAATATACAACGAAAGAAAGTGAGCGTTTAGTACGTCTTCCACTTTATTATGGTTTGAAAAAAGAAGACATTGAAAGGACAATACAAGATACGATTGCCTTCTTTCAGGAGGATATGTAATGGATATTTCAGTCGTTATTCCAGTATATGGATGTAAAGCGGCATTGCCAGAATTATATAGAAGGCTGACGGAATCTTTATCACAGATAACAGATAAATATGAGATTATTCTAGTCGATGATAATTGCCCTCAGAATTCCTGGGAGGAGATCGTGAAAATTTGCCAGAAAGATGAAAAAGTAAAAGGATTTCATTTATCACGAAATTTCGGGCAGATTCGAGCCATTACAGCAGGACTTGATAAGTCAAAAGGTGATTGGATTGTTGTGATGGATTGTGATCTGCAGGACCGTCCGGAGGCGATAGTGGAGCTTTATCAAAAGGCACAGGAAGGCTATGATGTTGTGTTTGCCAGAAGAACGGAGAGAGTGGATACAGCAGTAACCAAGTTTTTATCAAAAACTTTTTATAAAGTATATGACTATTTTACAGATGGCGCATTTGATAGTTCAATCTGTAATTTTAGCATTTCAAAAAGAAAAGTGATTAATAGTTATTGCAGCATGAGAGAACATAACCGCGCTTTTACTATGTTTATACGGTGGCTGGGATTTAAGGAAACAGCGATTGATCTTAAGGCGGATGCCAGATTTGAAGGAACTTCTTCTTATAACTTAAAAAGAAAATTGAAAATGGCATTTGAGATTATTACGTCTCAATCCAATAAACCGTTGTTTTTTTCAGTCCATGCAGGTTTTTTGATCGCGCTTTGTTCATTTCTTTATATTGTATACCTGATGCTCCGGGCACTTGTTATCGGTGATATATTGAGTGGCTGGACAACGATAGTAGCTTCTATTTATTTGATGGGAGGGCTTCTTTTAATTGCGATAGGTGTCGTGGGAATTTATATCGGAAATATATTTGAAGAGGTTAAGAACCGACCATTGTATGTAATTGCAGAGGCATTGAACGAAAAGGAGTAGATAGAGATGGTATTGATTATAGGGGCAACTGGTTTTATTGGGATGTATACAACACAGGCGTTTTTGAAAGCGGGAAAACAGGTAATTGCGACTGGAAGGAATGCGGCGCTTGGAAGAAAACTGGAAGAAATGGGAGCGGAATTTCTTCCGTTGGATATAACAAAAAAGGAAGAATTTGACAAACTTCCGAAAGGGGGAGTGGAAGGTGTTGTTTTATTGGCAGGACTTCTTCCGGCGAATGCAGCAGTCAATCTGGATATGGATGAGAATGCAGCGGATTATTTCGAGGTCAATGTGATTGGAACGATTCATGTACTGGAATACTGTAGAAAAAATGGTATTCGTAAAGTGATTGGAAATTGCAGCTATAGTGATGTATCTGGTGCATGGGGAAAGAAATGTCCGATCACAGAGGATGAACCAAGAGATTTCAAATTTACAGGAGATCATGCGGTATATGTTATCAGCCGGAATGCAGCCAATGATATGATGGAATATTATAACCAGCAGCATGGAATGCAGTGTGCCTGGTTCCGCTTTCCTCCTGTATATGGCGTAGGACCGCACGGTACAATTTATGTAAATGGAACAGCGAAAAAGTCGGGCATCGCTACATTTATTGATAATGCAAAAGAGGGAAAAGAAATCGAAATATGGGGGAATCCACATATTAAGCGGGATATTATTTATGTCAAGGATGTGGCAGAAGCATATGTGGCGGCATTGAAAAGTGACTTGACATACGGGCTTTATAACATGACAGGTCATATTCAGGTCGATTTGGATGAGCAGGTAAAAGCAGTGATTGAGGTGTTTGGTGGAGAGAAGAAAAGCCAGATCGTCTATAGGCCAGAAAAACCAAATTCAACGCCTTCATTTTTATATAGCATGGATAAAGCAAAACGTGACTTTGGTTTTGAACCGAAGTATACCAGCTATTTAGATATGATGATGGATTATAAAAAAGAATTGGAAAGCAATTTTTGGAATGTATTGGTTGAGGCGGGCGAGAAAAAATGAAAAAGTTAGCGATTATTGGTGCATCTTATCTTCAAAATCCATTGATTTTAAAAGCAAAGGAGATGGGACTTGAAACACATGTTTTTGCTTGGGCAGCAGGAGATATTGGGGAGACGACGGCTGATTATTTTTATCCGATCAGTATTGTGGAGAAGGAAGAAATTTTAAAAAAGTGTCGGGAGATTGGGATTGATGGGATCTGTAGTATTGCTTCAGATTTAGCAGCTATTACCGTAAATTATGTAGCGTGTCAGATGGGGCTTGTTGGAAATAGTATGAAATGCACAGAAAAGTCAACGAATAAACACAAGATGCGTGAGGCATTTCAACAGGGCGGTGATCCCTCTCCGAAAAGCATTCTGGTTCATTCGGCAAAAGAGCTGGAAAATATTACAGTAGAGTATCCAGTCATTGTGAAACCGGTGGATCGTTCAGGAAGCAGAGGTATCACAAAAGTAGAATCACTGAATGGACTTGCAAAAGCAATCGAATCTGCCAAAGTGCAGGGATTTGAAAAAGAGGCTTTGGTGGAAGAGTATGCAACAGGTCAGGAATATAGTGTTGAATGTATTTCATGTCAAGGTGCACATCATTTTTTGGCAATGACAAAAAAATTTACGACGGGAGCGCCAGGGTTTGTTGAAATGGGGCATTTAGAACCTGCGCCTGTATCAGGACAGATATTGGAACAGGTAAAAAAAGTGGTTTTTCACGCGTTGGATACATTAGAAATTTGTAACAGTGCTTCTCACACGGAGCTTAAGATTTCATTATCTGGAAAGATTGCATTGATTGAAATTGGCGGACGAATGGGAGGAGATTGTATTGGAAGCAGTCTGGTGGAATTATCGACAGGGATTGATTTCGTTCGTGCGGTGATAGAAATTGCATTAGGTAAGAAGCCAGATTTGAGAAAACGGCACAAGGGAAAAGCGGCGGCAGTCCGATTTGTTTTTGATCAGAAAGATATCGATGCTTTAAATGATTTGAAACGCAATCATCCAGATTATTTGGTAGAAGAGGATATTCATCCAATTCATTCTGGCATCGTAACAGATAGCTCAGCCAGGTTTGGATATTATCTGATGAAAGCAGAAAATTATGAGGAATTGCTTCCGTATTTACCGAAGGAAATAGAGGATAGTGATGAATAAGACTACGATAAAAACGCTTATAGGGCTTCACGGAATGTTGGTGGTGTATTCCATGAGTGGAATATGCAGCAAGTTAGCAGCTGGAGAAAGTTTTTTGAATGCTCGATTTTGTATTTATTATGCGGTCATTATTGTACTTCTTGGGGTATATGCGATTGGATGGCAGCAGGTGATAAAGCGTATTCCTTTAACAACAGCGTTTGCTAATAAGGCGGTTACAGTTGTGTGGGGAATCGTATGGGGATGGTTCTTTTTTGGAGAGTCAATTACACTAGGAAAACTTATAGGTGCAGGCATGGTTATCGCTGGAGTGGTTTTATTTGCAAAATCGGATGAGGTGTAAGATGAAAGCTTGTTATTATGCAGGTTTGCTGCTGTGTGGTGTTTTTATTAGTGCAATTTCTCAAGTACTGCTAAAAAAAGCAGCACAACGCCAGTATTCGTCCCCACTTCGTGAATATATGAACCCACTGGTAATCTTTGCTTATATGATGTTCGTTGGAACAACATTTTTATCTATATTGGCATATCATGGATTGCCGCTTTCTATGGGACCAGTGCTGGAAGCAACGAGTTATATATATGTAACCTTTTTTGGAGTGACGATATTTAAAGAAAAGATGAATGTAAAAAAATGGGTTGCAATAGGTTTGATTGTCGGTGGAATCGTAGTTAGCGCTGTTTTGGGATAGCGATGAATAGGATGTTTGAAAATCTTTTAAGATGAAAGGAATGAGGTGGAGTGGAAAAAATGGAGCAGTTAAAAATAGCTGTAGCGGGGACTGGATATGTGGGACTGTCAATCGCGACTCTTTTGGCGCAGCATCATAATGTAATGGCGGTTGATATTGTCCCGGAAAAGGTTGAGCTAATTAATAATAGAAAGTCGCCAATTCAAGATGAATACATTGAAAAATATCTGGCAGAAGAAAAACTGGATCTTACGGCAACACTCGATGCGAAAGAGGCATATAGCAATGCAGACTATGTGGTTATTGCTGCGCCAACAAATTATGATTCAAAAACACATTATTTTGATACATCAGCAGTTGAAGCTGTCATTGAGCTGGTTATGAAGTATAATCCAGATGCAATTATGGTTATTAAGAGTACGATTCCAGTTGGGTATACAACTTTTGTTCGTGAAAAGTTTCATTGTAAAAATATAATTTTTAGTCCAGAGTTCCTTCGTGAAAGTAAAGCGTTATATGATAATTTATATCCGAGCCGTATTATTGTTGGAACGGATTTACAGGATGAGTGCTTAAAGAAAGCGGCACAGAAATTCGCAGAACTTTTGCAGGAGGGTGCGATCAAAGAGAATATTGATACATTGATAATGGGCTTTACCGAAGCGGAGGCTGTAAAACTTTTTGCTAATACATATTTGGCATTGCGTGTGGCGTATTTTAATGAACTGGATACATATGCGGAAAGTAAAGGATTGAATACACAGCAGATTATTGATGGAGTCTGCCTGGATCCCAGAATTGGGAACCAGTATAACAATCCTAGTTTTGGATATGGAGGCTATTGTCTGCCAAAGGATACAAAGCAGCTGTTAGCCAATTATGCGGATGTTCCAGAAAATTTGATCGAAGCGATCGTAGAGAGCAACCGGACCCGAAAGGATTTTATTGCTGATCAGGTATTGAAGTTAGCTGGATATTATGGATATGAGGATGATAATGAATTTGAGGAAGAGAAAGAAAAGAATGTGATCATCGGAGTTTATCGGTTGACAATGAAGAGTAATAGTGATAATTTCAGACAGAGCTCGATTCAGGGAGTTATGAAAAGAATCAAAGCAAAAGGGGCGAATGTGATCGTATATGAGCCGACCTTGAAGGATGGAGAGACATTTTTTGGGTCACTTGTCGTAAATGATTTGAAGAAATTCAAACAATTAAGTCAGGCGATTGTAGCAAATCGGTATGAGAGTTCGCTGGATGATGTGAAGGAAAAGGTTTATACAAGAGATATTTTTCAAAGGGATTAGATTCAGATCAGATTTCTTAGATTACGGAGGATAAAAATGAACACAACCCTCATCATCATGGCTGCCGGAATCGGTTCTCGCTTCGGAACCGGTATCAAGCAGCTTGCTAAAATGGCTCCCAACGGGGAGATTATCATGGATTTTTCAATCTATGATGCAAAAGAGGCAGGATTTACAAAGGTAGTTTTTGTGATCCGCAAGGCGATTGAAAAAGAATTTAAAGAAGTGATCGGGAATCGATTGTCTAAGGTCATGCCGGTCGAGTATGTCTATCAGGAGCTGGAGGATCTGCCAGAAGGATATGAAGTCCCAGAGGGGCGTGTGAAACCTTGGGGTACCGGACAGGCGATCCTGGCTTGTAAGGATATCGTGAAAGAGCCGTTTGTGATTATCAATGCAGATGATTATTATGGAAAGGAAGCATTTGTCAAGTTACATGATTTCCTAGTTTCGGGAGAATATGAGGACGGGAAAATAACGCTGGCGATGGCTGGATTTTCTCTGAAAAATACTTTGAGTGAAAATGGCACTGTTACCAGAGGTGTCTGTGTGGCGGATGAAACAGGTTATCTTGTAAAGGTAATTGAGACAACCGGGATTCAGAAGATGGATGGCAAGATTCAGTGCGATAATGCAGAAGTAGAAGGCTGGATTACACCAGACACGATGGTTTCGATGAATATGTGGGCAGGATATCCAGACTTTTTACAATATATTAAGGAAAGTTTTCAGAGCTTTTTAGATCATTTGGGTGCTCATCCAGAGAAAAAAGAATACCTTCTTCCGAATATTGTTGCGGAGTTGGTGGAAAAGAAGGCAGCTTCGGTTAAGGTACTTGGGACAGCGGATAAGTGGATTGGAATTACTTATAAGGAAGATATTGAACCGGCGCAGGAAGGCTTTCGCCGAATGATAAATGCGGAATTGTATCCGGAAAATTTGTGGATGTAATTAAGCACAGTGCGCGGCGGTACTGGTACTGTTGGCGGAAAGTTTTATGCTGATGAATTGCAGACAGCCATTTTTCTGTTTTTTGATTGTGATGGCGGGGATGAGCGGACGGGAAAAGTGTGTGGATGAGAAGGAGACAGTTGAGGGGTGAGAATCCTCGACCGTCTCTTATTGCATGCCATATCATAAAAGATATAAAAACCGATTATGAATTGACATGTAATGTTTCCAGCATTTTTTCTACCGTTTCAGGAGAAAGATCGGTTTCTTGTTCAATTTCATTTGGGCTGCATTTTTTCTGAATTAATTGAAGTGCTTGTATCATTTGTTTCGTAGCGTCTTTCACTCCTTCTTGAAATTCGGCTTTTCGAATTAATTCTTTTTCACGTTTTTCATCGTATTCAAATAGACACATTTCAATCGCCTCCGCTTTATTTTTACGAAGAAAATCGGCTAGGATATTTTCTTCTATACATTCATTTGCAGCGGTAGTGACCGCTTTGCTGAAATTGCTATTTTCATAGAATTGCATATGTAAGGGGAGGATGCAAAAAGAAAAGAAGTTGAAAAATAGATTGGGTAAATCTTTGCAAATTCTTTTTTGAAATGCTACAATACAAGAAAAATCTTTGCAAAGAGAAGTGAGAATTTATGATATTTTTAAGGCTAAAATATTATTTCAGTAAATTCAAAATCTGCATCTATATATGTGGAGTCATTCTTGTCCTGTTTATGTTTGTGACATTGTTAAGACAAGTGAATCTTTTCACGCGGGCAGATTCTCAAACCCTATTAGGTATAATCGGAACATTGCTTGGAGCAGTTGTCGGTGCTGTTTTTTCATTGCTTGGGTCTATATGGGTCAACACACAGCAGCGAAAAGAAGAATTGAATAGGAAAAGAGCGCAGGAGATTTATCGACCGCTTTATGATGAACTTGTGAACATTCATAGAAACATATTGAATGAAAATCCATATCCTTCCATTATTGAATTCAGAGTGGGACACCAGACGATGATACCGCATCCACAATATGTTGAGTGGCAGAAAATAAAATTGGACAGCCGCTATCTTCAGACACCGACGGAGTTGAAGAGGCAAATGGAGCGCCTGTTTGGGGCGCTGGATGGTTATTTGACGAAACGAAAAGGGGCATCGGATGAAGTGAAGAGAATTCTTGATTCTGTTTTAGAAGAATTCAAACTGCCGCCTTGCAGAATAGAAAATTTTGGAAGTGTAGTATTAGGGGATGTTATGGGTGGTAAAAGGAAGGGAATTTATGGAGAGAGTATGTATTTTATGGAAGAGGATGTGCCGGATGAAGCTGTCATAGAAAAAGTAAATACACGCTTTTATGAGATGGCGGATGAAAGCATAATTTTGAAGGACATGAAGGATGTTTATAATGGCTGGATGCGGGAAGAAGAGATGGCAATTAAAATATTGGAGTTGCTGATTCGGATGGCTGAGAGGTAGAGGAACGTTTTGAATGATGATCTTGCCATTCAAACTATCAAATGTTAATATTAATCATATAAATATGATTAATATTATGAACAGGCAAAGCAACAGCTTCGAAAGGAGTGTGTCAATATGGGGATTTTTGTGAATTCGGATAATTCAGCGTTTCAAGTTGCGTTGAATTCGGAAATCTATATTGATAAAACAGGTTTGTTGACGTATACCAATAAGGTGATGAATACATTGCAGGGATATATTTGCAATAGCCGTCCCAGAAGGTTCGGAAAGTCGATTACGGCGGATATGCTGACAGCGTATTACAGTAAGGGCTGCGATTCAGGGAATATGTTTTCTGGACTTGAAATTAGTCAGAGCCCGGATTTCAAGGAACATCTAAACCAATATGATGTGATTCACTGGGATATCCAGTGGTGTATAGGAGCTGCTGGGGGTGCCGACAGGGTTGTATCGTATATTACAGAGAAAACGATTGAGGAATTAAGAAAATACTATTCAGAAGCAATACCGAGTGACACGTGTTCGCTTCCAGAAGCACTGTCATTTATTTGTAATGCAACGAAGAATAAGTTTGTTGTAATTATTGATGAGTGGGATGTTCTGATTCGTGATATGGCGGCGAATTCGAAAATTCAGGATGAATATATAAGTTTCCTGAGGGGATTGTTTAAGGGAACGGAACCGACCAAGTATATTCAACTTGCTTATTTGACGGGCATTCTTCCTATTAAAAAAGAGAAAACCCAGTCGGCACTGAACAATTTTGATGAATTTACGATGTTGAGCGCGGGTCGCTTGTCTCCGTATATTGGATTTACGGAGGCGGAGGTGAAAGAACTTTCAGAACGCTATCAAGTGGAATTTGATAAGGTAAAGGCGTGGTATGATGGATATGTTCTAAGAAATTGTCAGGTTTATAATCCCAAAGCAGTTGTGAGTGTCATGCTGGATGGTGAATTTAAGAGCTATTGGTCGGAAACCGCGTCTTATGAGGCGATTGTGCCGCTCATTAATATGGATTATGACGGACTGAAAACGGCAATTATCGAAATGCTGTCTGGAGTTGAAGTGAAGGTAGATACGTCAACATTTGGAAATGATATTTCGAATATTCAGAGTAAAGACGATGTGCTGACATATATGATTCATTTGGGGTATTTAGGCTATGATCAGACGAAAAAGATGGCGTTTGTTCCGAATGAAGAAATTCGGCAGGAGTTGACCAGGGCGGTAGAAAGCAAACGCTGGAATGAGATGCTTCTGTTTCAGCAAGAGTCGGAGAGGTTGTTGGATGCAACACTGGATTTGGATGAGAAAGTAGTAGCATCACAGATCGGGAAGATTCATGATGAATATGTATCTGTTATTCAATATCATAATGAAAATTCTTTGAGCAGTGTTCTCGCGATTGCTTATCTGAGTTCGATGCAATATTATTTTAAACCAGTTCGGGAACTACCGACAGGACGTGGATTTGCGGATTTTGTATTTATACCAAAACCAGAGTACAAGAATGATTATCCGGCGCTGGTAATTGAACTTAAATGGAATCAGAATGCACAGACTGCGCTGCAGCAAATTAAAGAAAAGAACTATCCAGAATCGATTTTAAATTATATGGGAAATATTTTATTGGTTGGAATTAATTACGATAAGGTAAGTAAGGAACATACGTGTCGAATTGAAGCATATGGAAAAAATTAATGTATATTTTTGACATAGTAAAAACTATCGTTATATACAGCAATGGCTAAAAGTCCGTCCCACAAACTTTTAGCCACTTTCATTTAAATAAATAACCTCTCTATTTTTAAGAATCCTTCCCTTTCTGCAATCTCGTCAATTCCCTCCAAATCGTCAAAAGCATCGTTCCAAAGCAGGCAATTCCGCCGACAAAGTTGGAAATCGGTTCGGCGGCGAATACGCCGTTAGTGCCCATTCCGAACATACCTGGCAGCAGGATTGTCAGCGGAACGACGATGATTACTTTTCGGAAAATAGAGAAAAAGATCGCTTTTTTGGATTTGCCCAGACCGACGAAAATCGACTGTCCGGAGAATTGGAGCGACATCATAAAGAATCCGAAAAAGTATAAGCGGATCGCCGGAATACCTGCTGCGATGAGTTCGGCATCCTGGTTAAAAATGCGGATAAAGAATGCAGGGAAACCATCGACGATCAGCCAGATACCGGTCGTATATAAAATTGCAATAAAAGAGGTAAAGACGATCGCCTTTTTAACACGTCCGTATTTTTTTGCCCCATAATTGAAACCGAGCACCGGCTGGGCGCTGTGGGTGACGCCGGTTACCGGAAGCGTTGCAATTTCACGGATGGAGTTGATAACGGTCATAACACCGACGTAGAGATCGCCGCCATATACCTGTAAGGTCGCGTTGCACATGATCTGGACGGTGCAGTTTGTGATCGACATTGTGAAACCGGAAAGTCCGAGTCCGACGATTTTCCGGACTCTCTGCGCGGAAAGACGCATGGAAGAACGTCTCAGTTTCAGGATTGTTTTGTCACTGGTTAAAAACCGCAGAATCCAGATAGCGGAGAGAAGCTGCGACAGGATGGTGGCGAGCGCCGCGCCGCGGATTCCCATGTGAAGCACAAAGATAAAAATCGGGTCGAGCAGGATATTGGCGGCAGCGCCTAAAAGGACGGTCATCATGCCGATGCGCCCGAAGCCCTGTGAATTGATGAACGAGTTCATGCCAAGCCCGACCATCACGAACAGGCTGCCGAGCAGATAGATCGTAATGTAGGCATCCGCATATGGATAAGTAGCGTCGCTGGCGCCGAACAGATACAGCATTGGTTTGCGGAATATCAGGCAGAGCACGGTCAGAAGCACACCGGAAATAAGCATCATGGAGAAGGAATTTCCCATGATTGCCTCGGCTTCTTTGATATCCCCGCGCCCGCGTTCGATCGAGCAGAGCGGAGCACCGCCCATGCCAAACAGGTTGGCAAATGCGATGACGAGCGTGATGATTGGCAGCGAAAGCCCGATGCCGGTCAAAGATAGGGTGGCATGATCGGGAATGCGCCCGATGTAGATGCGGTCGACGATGTTGTACAGGACATTGATAAGCTGCGCCAACGTCATCGGGATCGCGAGATTCATGATATTTTTAACGATACTTCCTTTGGAAAAATCGTTCTGTGTATTGGAATTACTCATACAAACTCCTTTTTTCTTGCGTTTGGATACAACCTGATATTATAATAAAGCAAAAGAAATTTGTCCAGAGAGAAAGACATTCAAAAAAGGAAGTTCGATATTGCACAAATAAGAGATTTGTGCTATTCTCAAAGAAAACGAAAGGGGTATGTATTATGCCGAGAGGACCAAAACGTTCTGCATTAGAAGTAAACAAAGAGAAGCTGGCAGCGGTAGAAGAGAAGCTGGCTAAATTAGAAGAAACCGTTAAAGCTCTGAAAGCAGAGAAAAAGGAATTAGCGGCTGAGATTCGTAAAGCTGAATTAAGCGAATTACTGGATGCGATCGAAGAGAGCAATTTAAGCGTAAACGATGTTCATGAGTTTATCAAACAGAATTCTGAGCAGAAATAAATTAAAAAGCGATAAATCATTGTATTCAAAGAATGAAAAGAGAACTGGAAATTAGGGACAGCCTGGTTTCTGGTTCTTTTTTTATTTTGTGAAAAAACATTTGTAAACGAAATATATGAAAGAATGCCGGTGCCGAAACAGAGGGTTGTTTGAATCGGATTTGAGCCGGGATTGGCGGATGAAATCGGCTTAATGATAAAAAGGAACCGTGCAAAAGAAAGGTGCATATGCTACAATAGGAATATTCAATCAGAGGAACTTGAGATGACTTCTTTGATCAAACCGGTACCTCAAAGAGAAATAGAAGAAAAAAAACAAGGTTCCGGGGAAAGAACCGCTCAGATATTAAAAAAGAAAGCGAAGGGAATGAATATGGATCATAATACGCTACTTGGGGTTTTGATTCCGTTTGTCGGTACGACGGCGGGAGCAGCTTGCGTCTTTTTTTTGAAAAATGAGTTAAAGCCGATCATCCAGAAAACGCTTTTGGGGTTCGCATCGGGGGTGATGGTGGCGGCGTCGGTCTGGTCGCTTTTAATTCCATCGATGAATATGTGCGAAGCGATGGGGCGTCTGGCATTTCTGCCGGCATCCATTGGGTTTATGGTGGGTATTCTGATGCTGCTTTTGCTGGATCGCCTGATTCCGCATCTGCATCTGGGAAGTGATGAGCCGGAGGGACATATGTGCGGGCTCAAGAAGACAACGATGCTGGTTCTGGCGGTCACACTTCACAATATCCCGGAGGGCATGGCAGTCGGAGTGGTATTTGCCGGATTCTTAGCAGAAAAGAGCGGCATCACGCTTGCAGCGGCGCTGGCACTTTCACTTGGAATTGCGATTCAGAACTTCCCGGAGGGAGCGATCATTTCCCTGCCGCTTCGGAGTGAGTCGGGGATGAGCCGGAAAAAGGCGTTTGCGATGGGAACACTCTCCGGTATCGTCGAGCCGATCGGGGCGCTTGCGACGATCGCCGCGTACCGCTATCTGGAACCGGTTCTGCCGGTTCTCCTGGCGCTTGCAGCAGGGGCGATGATTTACGTGGTTGTGGAGGAGCTGATTCCGGAGTCGGCGCAGGGCAGTCATTCTGATATGGGAACGATCGGATTTGCGGTTGGATTTGTGTTGATGATGATTCTGGATGTGGCGCTGGGATAAAAGAAAGCTGGCAGTGCTGGCATGGAATCCGGTTGCCTGAAAAGCGAACGTTTGTTCTGAAAAATGCGTTGCAAAATTTTTGAATTTATGTAATAATATTTTTATAGTAAATGAGAACGGTTTACTACTTTTTTTCAAAGTCATAAAATAAATACGTATTATAAGTGGAAGAAATCAGCTTGACCAGTGAAATAAAAGCTGCCGTTTGCATCACACGTGTAAATGGCAGCAAATATGATTCCCAGGTCGGGCACAGGAGGAATGAATCTATGGGTAAAACACAGTATGATGCGGACAGCATAACGGTTCTGGAGGGGCTGGAGGCTGTCCGTAAGCGTCCTGGTATGTATATAGGAAGTGTGGGAACGAAGGGACTGAATCACCTGATCTATGAGATTGTGGACAACTCGGTCGATGAGCACCTGGCGGGCGCCTGTTCCCAGATCCGCGTGACGCTGGAGGCGGACGGCTCCTGCACCGTCCGGGACAATGGACGCGGTATTCCGGTGGAGATGCATAAAAAGGGTGTGGCAGCGGAGCGAATTGTGCTCTCGACCTTGCACGCGGGCGGCAAGTTTGACAACAATGCGTACAAGACGAGCGGCGGTCTGCACGGCGTCGGTTCGTCGGTTGTCAATGCCCTCTCAGCGCATCTGGAGGTCAATGTATATAAGAATGGACAGATCCATCACGATGCATATGAGCGCGGCATCCCGACGGTTGAACTGATCGATGGTCTTCTGCCGGTGGTTGGAAAGACAAGAGAGACCGGAACGGAGATCAATTTCCTGCCGGATCCGGAGATTTTTGAAAAAACGCGGTTCAAGGCGGACTGGCTCAAGAGCCGCCTGCATGAGACGGCATATCTGAACCCGAAGCTGACGATTCTTTATGAGAATAAGCGGGCGGGCGAGGCTGAAAAGGTGACTTATTCGGAGCCGGACGGCATCGTGGCGTATGTGCGCGAGCTGAACAGCACGAAGACGCCGATTCATGATCCAATTTATTTTAAGGGCGTCAGCGATCAGATCGAGGTTGAAGTGGCGTTCCAGTTTGTCGATGCATTTGAGGAAAATGTACTCGGCTTCTGCAACAATATTTTCACACAGGAGGGCGGCACGCATCTGGCGGGCTTTAAGACGCGTTTTACCCAGATGATCAACAGCTATGCGAAAGAGCTGGGAATCCTGAAGGAAAAAGATACAAAATTTACAGGACCGGATACGAGAAACGGCATGACGGCGGTTGTGGCGGTCAAGCATCCGGATCCGATCTTTGAGGGGCAGACGAAGACAAAGCTGGCGAGTGCCGATGCGACAAAAGCGGTGTTCAGCGTGACAGGGGACGAGCTGCAGCTTTATTTTGACCGGAATTTAGAGGTATTGAAGGCGATCATCGCCTGTGCGGAGAAATCTGCAAAGATCCGGAAGGCAGAGGAACGCGCCAAGACCAATATGCTGACGAAATCCCGTTTTTCCTTTGACAGCAACGGAAAGCTGGCAAACTGTGAAAGCCGCGAGGCAGAGAAATGTGAGATTTTCATTGTCGAGGGAGATTCCGCGGGCGGTTCAGCTAAGATGGGACGAAACCGCCGCTATCAGGCGATCCTGCCGATCCGGGGCAAGATTTTAAATGTGGAGAAAGCTTCGATGGACAAGGTGTTGGCGAATGCCGAGATCAAGACGATGATCAATGCGTTCGGCTGCGGCTTTTCGGAAGGATATGGCAATGATTTCGATATTGCGAAGCTGCGTTACCACAAGATCGTCCTGATGACGGATGCCGATGTGGACGGAAGCCATATTGATACACTGCTTCTGACTTTCTTATACCGTTTTATGCCGGAATTGATTCAGAACGGGCACGTATATATTGCGATGCCGCCGTTATTTAAGGTGATTCCGAAAAAGGGAAAAGAAGAGTATCTATACGATGAGAAAGCATTGGAGCGCTACCGCAAAACCCACACAGGGGAATTTACCCTGCAGCGCTACAAAGGTCTGGGCGAGATGGATGCGGAACAGCTCTGGGAGACGACGTTAAACCCGGAGAACCGTGTGCTCAAGCGTGTGGAGATCGAGGATGCCCGGATGGCGTCGGAGATCACGGAGATGCTGATGGGAAGCGACGTGCCGCCGAGACGGCAGTTTATCTACGATCACGCGGATGAGGCGGAGATAGATGCTTAATAGAAAGATTATGAGTGACTGTGAAGGCACTGAACAGTTACGATTATGAAAGTATATGACAGGAATTTAGGAGATAGAAAATAGAATGGCTGAAACGATCATTACGACAGAATATTCAGAGGAAATGCAGCGCAGCTATATGAACTACTCGATGAGTGTCATCACGGCCCGCGCCATCCCGGATGCGAGGGATGGTTTGAAACCGGTACAGCGCCGCGTCCTTTACGATATGGGGGAGCTGCATCTGGGGCACGACAAGCCGCACCGGAAATCGGCGCGTATCGTCGGTGATACGATGGGTAAATACCACCCGCACGGCGACAGTTCGATCTATGAGACGTTGGTCGTGCTTTCACAGAATTTTAAGAAAGGAATGCCGCTGGTAGACGGACATGGAACTTTGGTTCCATCGAGGGCGACGGGGCGGCGGCGATGCGTTACACGGAGGCGCGTCTCCAGAAGTTTGCGGAGGAAGTATATTTAAAGGATTTGGATAAGACCGTCCGCTTTGTGCCGAACTACGATGAGACGGAGAAAGAGCCGGAGGTTCTGCCGGTCCGTGTGCCGAATCTTCTGATTAACGGTGCCGAGGGAATTGCGGTCGGCATGAGTACCAGCATTCCGCCGCACAATCTGGGCGAGGTCATCGATACGGTGATGGCGTATATCGATCAGCCGGAGATGGAGACGGAAGCGCTTCTGAGCGTCTTAAAGGGACCGGATTTCCCGACAGGCGGCATCATTGCGAATAAGAGTGAGCTTCCGGCGATCTATGAGACGGGAATGGGGCGCATCAAGCTGCGTGCCCGGATGGAGGTGGAGCTTGGAAAACGCCGTTCTGACCGGGACAAGCTGATAATCACGGAGATTCCGTACACGATGATCGGCGCGGGCATCAATAAATGTCTGTCGGATATCGCAGATCTGGTTGAGTCCAAGAAACTTGCCGATGTGGTGGATATTTCCAACCAATCGAATAAAGAAGGAATCCGGATTGTTTTGGAACTCAAGAAAGATGCGGATATTGAGAAAATCCAGAATATTTTGTATAAAAAGACAAAACTGGAGGATACATTCGGCGTCAATATGCTGGCGATCACGAATGGACGCCCGGAGACGCTGAATTTAAAGGGAATCTTAAAGAATTACCTGGATTTCCAGTATGAAAATAATACCCGCAAGTATCAGGTGCTTCTGGAAAAGGAGCAGGAGAAGAAGGAGATCAAGGAAGGTCTGATCACAGCCTGCGACTGCATCGATCTGATTATCGCGATCCTGCGCGGTTCGAAGAACCTGAAAGATGCGAAAGCCTGCCTGATGGAGGGCGATATTTCCAAAATCCAGTTCCGCACACCGGGATTTGAGGAAGATGCCAAGAAGCTTCATTTTACGGAGAAACAGGCATCTGCGATTCTGGAAATGCGTCTCTATAAACTGATCGGCCTGGAGATCTTGGCATTGCAGAAGGAGTACAAAGAGACACTTCGCAAGATCAAAGAATACCAGAAGATTCTCGGCAGCCGTGAGGCGATGGACGAGGTGATTAAAGAAGATCTGCAGTCAATCAAGGAAGAGTTTGCAGTGGAACGCCGGACGAAGATCGAGGATGGACGCGAGGCGGTGTATGACGAGGCGGCGGAGAGCGCCAGACCGGGCGTGTTCGTGCTGGACAAATTTGGTTACTGCAAGATTCTGGAACCGTCGATCTACGAGCGGAACCGGGAGACAGTGGACACGGAGAATGTGTATGTACTGCCGTGCCATACGACGGATAAGATCGGATTGTTTACGGATCTGGGTGCATTCCATCAGGTGAAGGTGACGGAGATTCCGTTTGGAAAGCTGCGCGATAAGGGTGTGCCGATTGATAACCTGAGTAAATTTGATGGCACCAAAGAACGTCCGGTCTGTGTGGTGAATGCGGCGCAGTTAAAGGGACAGAAGCTATTATTTGCAACGAAGGATGCGATGATCAAGATCGTGCCGGGCGGGGAATTTGAGACAAATAACCGGACAGTGGCGGCGACCAAGCTGCAGGAGAATGATATGCTTCTCTCGGTACAGCCGGCGGATGGCATGAGAGAGGCGGTCATCCAGACAACCAGCGGTATCTTCCTGCGATTCCCGATCGAGGAGATATCGGAGATGAAGAAGAATGCGAAAGGTGTGCGCGGCATCAAGCTGGGACGTACCGAGTCGCTGGAGGCAATCCATCTGCTGGACGGCACCGAGGACGATCCGATCGTTATGTATAAAGAAAAACCGGTTCATTTGAGCCGTTTGAAAATAGGGCACCGCGACGGCAAGGGAAGCCGGGCGAGAAGCTAGAACCAAACAGAAAGAAAAAAAGGAGGTATTTCATATGACTGAACTTCAGAACACACCGACCCTCATATCGGGGCAAAGCAGGGCGAGATTGCGGAGACAATTCTGCTTCCGGGCGATCCGTTGCGGGCAAAGTATATCGCAGAACATTTTCTGACGGATGCAAAACAGTTCAATACAACGAGAAATATGTACGGTTATACCGGCTATTATCAGGGCAAACGCGTGTCGGTCATGGGAACCGGCATGGGCTGTCCGTCGATGGGAATTTATTCGTATGAGCTGATTCATTTTTATGGATGCAAGAATCTGATCCGGATCGGAACTGCCGGTGCGCTGCGTCCGGAGGTAAAGGTGCGCGAGCTTATTTTTGCGATGGGCTCCTGTACGACATCCAACTATGTAAAACAGTTCCGCCTGCCGGGGGATTATTCCTGCGTGTGCAGCTATGAGCTGCTGGAAAAGGCGGTTGAGTCTGCGAAAAAGAGAAATTTAAAATATCATGTCGGTAATATTTTGTGTTCCGATATGTTCTACAACCCACCGCTTGAGCCGAACGGAACTACCTGGGCGCAGATGGGCGTGCTGGCAGTGGAGATGGAGTCGGCGTCACTTTACAGCAACGCTGCCTATGCGGGCGCAAATGCGATCTGTATCCTGACCGTATCGGATTCGGCAGTGACCGGAGAGGCAACGACGGCAGAAGAACGCGAGAAGACGTTTACCAATATGATGGAAGTGGCGCTGGATCTGGTGTAAGTGCTAAGCTGGTAAAATAAAAGTAGAATTTGAAGGTTACTGTTTATGGGTAGGCACTTTTGGAACCGAAAGTGCCGTAAGAAAACGTGGTGGCAGCAGGAAGAGAAAACAGGAGAGAACAATGATAGGAATTGCTCCACAGGAGTGGAAAACAGATCTTCCGGAGTTTTGTGAAAAAACGAGGGATTTTTATGCAGGAAAGATGGATAAGGGCTCATATAAGGGCTTTTCAGGACGTTACGGCAGTTATGCACAGAAAGGCGGCGCGGCGAGCATGCTGCGTCTGCGTATGACGGCAGGATGTGTGTCGAAGGAGAAGCTTGCATTTATCGCAAAGGCAATCCGTGCATATCAGGTAAATATGGTACATTTTACGACTTGTGAGAGTGTGCAGTTTCACAATCTGGATGAGAAATCAGTCTGTGAATTGATGGAGCAGGCACTCGATGCCGGGATCGTGACGATGGGCGGCGGCGGGGATTTTCCGCGAAATGTGATGTGTTCTCCGCTTTCCGGCGTGGAAGAGGGCGAATATTTCGACGTTATGCCGTGGGCGAAGGCGGCGGGAGAATATCTGATGACCTTTATCAATGCGGAAAAGATGCCGCGCAAGCTCAAGGTCTGTTTCTCTAATTCACCGTCGAATGTGACGCACGCGACCTACCGCGATCTGGGATTTGCGGCTTGTCCGGACGGAACGTTTGATGTGTACAGTGCAGGCGGCCTGGGAAACAATCCGCAGTTTGGCGTTAAAGTTGCCGAGGGCGTTGCGCCGGAGAAGATTCTTTATTACATTAAGGCGATGTGGCTGACATTCCGGGCATATGGCAATTACGAAAACCGCGGAAAAGCGCGTACCCGGTATATGCAGGAAGCGCTCGGCGGAGCGGAAAATTACCGGAAGGCGTATCAGGAGAAGCTTCAGGAGGTACTGGCATCCGGGGAGCAGCTGGATCTTTCCCGCGAGGAAGTGATGGCAGCGGCAGGAATAAAAGAAAAGCAGAGCAAAACAGGCGATGGAAGCAGCGCGTCGGGAGAACGTGTTCTGGAGCAGAAACAGCCGGGACTTTATACGGTTATCTGGCATCCGATTGGCGGACAGCCGCGCCCGGAGACGCTGGCAGCCCTGGGAGAACGGATGCAGACGATTGACGGCACAGAGCTTCGCTTGGCACCGGATGAAACTGCGTACATCATTAATTTGACCGGAGCAGAAGCAGAGAAGATTCTGGAGGCGACGAAGGAGACGGCTCAGACAAAGTTTGAGACATCGGTAAGCTGTATCGGTGCGTCGATCTGTCAGGTCGGTGCACGTGATTCGCAGGCTCTGTTACAGGCATGTGTAAAGGCGGTTGGGGAGGCACAGATCCCGGACGGCGCACTTCCGCAGATTCATATTTCCGGATGTCCGTCTTCCTGCGGTACCCACCAGACCGGACCGATGGGATTCCGCGGCGGCGTGCGGATGGCAGATGGCAAGGCACAGCCGGCATTTGTATTTTATCTGGGCGGAAATGAGGTACAGGGAAAAGAGACGATGGGACGTGAGCTTGGCACGATGTTTGAGAGCGAGATCCGTCGTTCTTAGTCAAACTTGGAAAAGAGATTGCGGCAAGGGGACTTGATTTTGAGAGCTACCGGACGCAGTACCCGGATGGGATTGAGAAGGCTGCAGCGGAATACTTAGCTTAGAAGAACCTATTTTGAGTTAAAACATCGTTAAATCCGTGACAGACGTTATAAATTTATCAAATGTCCGTGAGTGACGTACAAATGTATTTTTCTTGCGGAAAAATGTTGATTTTTTGTTTGTTTTGTTATAGGATAGACAAGAATTACAGCGGCAGAGTGAAAACGTGTTGCAGAGCAGGAGCTTCCTATCCAAACTCCATCCTGCCATGAGAAGCTGAAAAAGCCGCTGTCAGAAGAGGAGAAAAACGATGAACATGGAAAAGAAATTACGTGTAGGCATTCTGGGAGCAACTGGTATGGTAGGTCAGCGTTTCATCACGCTTCTGGCAAATCATCCGTGGTATGAGATTACTGCGCTGGCAGCAAGCCCGCGTTCTGCAGGAAAAACATATGAGGAGGCAGTCGGCGGACGCTGGAAAATGCAGACCCCGATGCCGGAGTGTGTGAAGAAGATGGCCGTTATGAACGTAAACGAGATCGAGAAGGTAGCATCCGAAGTTGATTTCGTGTTCAGCGCCGTAGATATGACAAAAGAAGAGATCCGTGCGATTGAAGATGCGTATGCAAAGACAGAAACACCGGTTGTTTCCAACAACAGCGCACACCGATGGACACCGGATGTTCCGATGGTAGTGCCGGAGATCAATCCGGAGCACTTTAAGGTAATTGAGTTCCAGAAAAAACGTCTGGGAACCAAGAGAGGCTTCGTAGCGGTAAAACCGAACTGCTCCATCCAGAGCTATGCACCGGTTCTGACTGCATGGAAGGAATTTGAGCCATATGAGGTAGTAGCTACGACGTATCAGGCAATCTCCGGAGCTGGCAAGACGTTCAAAGACTGGCCGGAGATGGAAGGCAACATCATCCCGTACATCGGCGGTGAGGAGGAGAAGAGCGAGCAGGAGCCGCTTCGTCTCTGGGGAGAGATCAAGGACGGCGAGATCGTGAAGGCATCCGAGCCAGTGATTACCTGCCAGTGCATCCGTGTACCGGTTCTGGACGGACATACAGCAGCCGTATTTGTAAAGTTCAGAAAGAAACCAACCAAAGAGCAGCTGATCGAGAAGCTGGTTAATTTCAAAGGACTTCCGCAGGAACTGGAGCTTCCGAGCGCACCGAAGCAGTTCATTCAGTATCTGGAAGAGGATAATCGTCCGCAGGTACAGCTGGATGTCAACTATGAGAAGGGCATGGGTGTATCTGTTGGCCGTCTGAGAGAAGACAAAGTTTACGATTGGAAGTTTGTAGGTCTCTCCCACAACACACTGCGCGGCGCAGCCGGCGGTGCGGTACTGTGTGCAGAACTTCTGACCGCACAGGGATATATTCAGGCGAAATAAAGAAATCTGTTCAGAGAATCCGTGAAATAGAAAATTAAAACTGATAAAAGTAAGAACTGCCGCCTAGTGGCGGAGAGGCTGTTAAAAAAACGATGGCTGACTCTGTCCGGAACGGCAGTTTTTGTTTGTGCCATAGGAAACTTCGTCCTAAGACACAAAAAAATGCTCCGCGTGATGTGTCAAGGAACCTTCTTTTTTATCTGAAATGGAATCTTGGTAATTGTTCACAGGTGGGAATTTTCTGAACTGAAAATTCCGTAAGATACAGTTCTGGCTGCAGCTTTTGCCGATTTGGAATGTGAAGCATCGGCAAAAGCCTGTTACTGGGCACACATGTGTGAACAGTAACGAATCTTTAAATTTTTATAATGGGATTTGGAAAAAATGGGTGTGCATGAGGGGAAAAGTATTGTATACTTAATAAATCAGCTATTTATCTCAGTCGAGAAGACTCCCACCTCTTCAGGTGGTAAGTAATAGCAAATTTGTCTCAGTGGAAGCCTTGTCTCCGACTGAGATAAACGCTCCGCGAGGATGCACAGTGATTCTGATAGGAATATGTCAGCTTCGCTGACCAGAATCACGCGCCAAGTCTCACGGACGTTCGACTTGAAAAGTTAAATAGATTTATTCTGACATAAGTAAGCATAAAAATGCGAAAAATATTTTTCGGATTCTAAAAATTAAGGGGGATTTGGCATGGTTGAGAAGACAATCTTTGGAACAATGGAAGATGGCAGAGAGGTCAGCCGTTATACATTGATGAATCAGAATGGAGTTTCTGCATCCTTTTTAGATCTGGGTGCAATCTGGTCCACGATGCTGGTGCCGGATCGGAACGGAGAGATGGCGGATGTCCTGCTGGGACATGAAACAGTAGCAGACTGCCTGGTAAGCGATGGGCATCTGGGCGAGGCTGTTGGACGAAATGCAAACCGGATTGGCGGCGCGGTGTTTACGTTAAATGATAAAAAATACGAATTGACGGCGAATGATGGCCCGAACAACCTGCACAGCGGCATGGATTTTTACCGGAACCGTATCTGGGCGGCAGAATATGAGACGGGCGTTAATCAGGTTTCGTTTACACTGGAAAGCCCGGACGGCGATCAGGGATATCCGGGAAATGCCTCGATCCGTGTGACCTACACGCTGACAGATGAAAATGAAGTAAAGATTCATTACGAGGGGACCTGCGATCAGGATACCATTTTTAATATGACAAACCACGCGTATTTCAATCTGGCAGGTCATGAGAGTGGTCCGGCGCTTTCGCAGATGGTTTACATTGACAGTGATGCGATCACGGCGGTAGACAAGGTGCTGATCCCGACCGGTGAGATTCGCAAGGTAATGGGGACTCCGATGGATTTCTCGGATTTCAAGCCGATCGGACGTGATATAGAAGCGGATTACGATCAGTTAAAACTGGGCGGCGGCTACGATCATAACTGGATTCTCAACCATGAGTCAGGCGTATTCAGTCTGGCGGCGGCTGCGATCGACGAGGAGAGCGGGCGCAAGATGGAGGTATACACCGATCTGCCGGGAGTTCAGTTCTACACGGGCAATTTCCTGGACGGACAGGTTCCGGGTAAGGGCGGCGTGAAGTATGTGAGACGCCAGGGATACTGCTTTGAGACGCAGTATTACCCGAACGCAGTCAACATGCCGGGATTTGTATCCCCGATCGTGAAAAAGGGCGAGAAATACGATACAACGACCAGTTATAAATTTATGACGGTTTAAATTTGTATTTGATTTGTGATTATTTTGACATAGGATAGAGATTGACATGAGTGAGACAAACAACAAGGGAGTAAAAGTGCTGGCATCTGCCAGCCTTTTATTTGTAACAATTATCTGGGGCAGCGCGTTCGTTGTGATGAAAAATTCGATGGACGCGATCACACCTACATACCTTTTGGCGTACCGGTTTACGATCGCGGCGCTTGGGATGGCGGCTCTTTTCTGGAAACAGATCCGGGGAATGTCGATGCAGGAGTTTAAATGCGGCGCACTGGCGGGATTGTTTCTATTTATCAGTTATTATTTTCAGACGTATGGGCTGAAATACACGACCGCGAGTAAAAATGCGTTTATTACGACGTTGTATGTGGTGATCGTGCCGTTTCTGGCATGGGCGGTTAATCATGTGCGCCCGAAGGCAAATAACCTGGTCGCAGCGGGATTTGCTGTTGTGGGATTGGCTCTTTTATCGCTGAAAGGCGATCTGTCGGTCAATTTTGGTGATTTCCTGACGCTGGTGTGCGGCATCTGCTTTGCGGTTCATATGATTTTTCTGGATCGCTTCACGGCATACTGCACTCCGATCCGCCTGACGGTCATGCAGATGGGAACAGCGGCGGCGTGTTCGTGGGTGCTGGGGCTTCTCACGGAAGGAGCGTTCCATCCGAAAGTATTTACACTGCCGGGAGTAGCAGTTTCGATGCTGTATCTGGGACTCGCATCCAGCATGCTCTGTTTTCTGCTTCAGACAGTGGGGCAGAAATATCTGAGCGCCAGCACATCCTCGATTCTACTGTCGTTTGAATCGGTGTTTGGACTCCTGTTCTCTGTCTGGCTGCTGCATGAGGAGCTGACGGTGCGGATGCTAATTGGCTGTGCGCTGATGTTTGTGGCGGCGATTCTGGCGGAGTGGACGCCGAAGCGGAAAAGTAATTAGAGGAAATTAGGTTACTGTTCAGCAGGTCTGCGCATTTACTGCGCTGACCGTACGAAAACATGGGCCAGCAGGCAAAAATCCCATTGCCGTAGGCAATTTTTAATGGATTTTTGCGCGTGACTGTGAAGGTACTGAACAGTTACGAAATTAGTAAGATAGGAGCAGAACAACGTGGCAAAATCGTTATTTATAGCCGAGAAACCGAGCGTGGCGCGT
>NZ_QUFZ01000028.1:0-28230 GCF_003478725.1 Clostridium sp. AF22-10 | reverse complement strand
TATTACACAAAAAGGCACTAACGTGCCAATGATGCGCACTCGCGCGAAGCAGAAACATGTCGCAAGCGACCGCGCTCGGCGCGAGAATGTGCCAAGGCACATTCTTTTTTATTTTGCAGATAACCCCAGGTTATAGAATAAATTCCAAATTGCTATATGGGGAATACCCGTTTTCCTTTGTCAGAAGATTGCAAAATAGGACGGAATCCGATATGATAAAAAGTAACCGTTTGAAACAAGGGAGGTATTTTATTATGAATTGCAATATTACTGTGATTCCGGGCGACGGAATCGGACCGGAGATTGTGAGAGAGGCATGCGGCGTACTGGACAAGGTAGGCGCCGTCTACGGTCATACATTTAATTATACAAAAATCCTGATGGGCGGCTGCTCCATCGACGAGTACGGCGTACCGCTGACCGATGAGGCACTGGAGACCGCGAAAAAGAGTGATTCCGTCCTGCTCGGTGCAGTCGGCGGCAACGTGGGAAATTCCCGCTGGTACGATGTAGCTCCGAACCTGCGTCCGGAGGCCGGTCTTCTTGCCATCCGTAAAGGTCTGGGACTGTTCGCGAATATCCGCCCGGCATACCTCTACAAAGAGCTGGCAGATGCCTGCCCGTTAAAGAAAGAGATCATCGGCGACGGCTTCGATATGGTTATCATGCGTGAGCTGACCGGCGGTCTGTACTTCGGCGACCGTTACACGAAGGAGATTGATGGCGTGACGACCGCGGTAGATACCCTGACCTACAATGAAAATGAGATCCGCCGGATCGCAATCAAGGCATTCGATATCGCGATGAAGCGCCGCAAGAGCGTTATTAGCGTCGATAAGGCAAACGTACTGGATTCCTCCCGCCTGTGGAGAAAGGTAGTCGAGGAAGTTGCTAAAGATTATCCGGAAGTTACCCTGACCCATATGCTGGTTGATAACTGCGCGATGCAGCTTGTCATGAATCCGGGACAGTTCGACGTGATCCTGACTGAGAACATGTTTGGCGATATCCTTTCTGACGAGGCAAGCATGATTACCGGCTCCATCGGTATGCTGTCTTCGGCCAGCTTAAACGAGGGCAAATTTGGTCTCTACGAGCCGAGCCACGGTTCCGCACCGGACATCGCGGGCAAGGACATCGCAAACCCGATTGCAACTATTCTTTCCGCAGCGATGATGCTCCGCTATTCCTTTGATCTGGACAAGGAAGCAAAATCCGTCGAGGACGCCGTACAGCAGGTACTGACCGAGGGCTACCGTACCGTGGATATCATGGCGGATGGCTGCAAGCAGGTTGGAACCGTTGAGATGGGCAGGCTGATCTGTGAGAGAATCTGTGAGAGAATTAAATAGAAAGATTGCAAAAATTCCATAAATGCGATAAAATCAAAGATAAACGTAAAAACCGCCCCTGTCACCAGGGGCGGAGGTCGTCGAAAGAGATAGAAGGAGACGAAAAGATGAAAAGTGATGCAGTAAGAAAAGGGATGCAGCAGGCACCTCACCGTTCTTTGTTTAATGCACTCGGTATGACGGAAGAGGAGATGAACAAACCTCTCGTCGGTATCGTAAGTTCTTATAATGAGATTGTTCCGGGACACATGAACCTGGACAAGATTGTAAATGCCGTGAAGCTGGGTGTAGCGATGGCTGGCGGCACACCGGTTGTATTTCCGGCGATCGCAGTCTGTGATGGTATCGCTATGGGACATGTCGGCATGAAATATTCTCTGGTTACCCGTGATCTGATCGCAGATTCCACCGAATGTATGGCGCTGGCACATCAGTTCGATGCGCTGGTTATGGTTCCAAACTGTGATAAAAACGTACCGGGACTTCTGATGGCAGCAGCCCGCGTCAATGTACCGACTGTATTTGTCAGCGGCGGTCCGATGTTAGCCGGTCATGTAAAGGGACAGAAGAGAAGTCTTTCCAGCATGTTCGAGGCAGTTGGTTCCTACGCAGCAGGCACCATGACGGAAGAAGATGTGAAAGAATTCGAATGTAAGGTCTGCCCGACCTGCGGTTCCTGTTCCGGTATGTACACCGCCAACAGCATGAACTGCTTAACAGAGGTACTCGGCATGGGCCTTCAGGGCAACGGTACGATCCCGGCAGTTTACTCCGAGCGAATCAAACTGGCAAAACACGCTGGTATGAAGGTTATGGAGATGTATGAGAAAAACATCCGTCCGAGAGATATTATGACAGAAAAGGCATTTTTAAATGCACTGACCGTGGATATGGCACTCGGATGTTCTACCAACAGTATGCTGCATCTTCCGGCGATTGCACATGAGGCAGGCGTAGACCTGAACATGGAGCTGGTCAATGAGATGAGCAAGCGCACTCCGAACCTGTGCCATCTGGCGCCGGCAGGTCCGACCTACATGGAGGATCTGAACGAGGCAGGCGGCGTGTATGCGGTTATGAATGAGCTGTCCAAGAAGAACCTTCTGAATCTGGACTGCATGACCGTAACCGGCAAGACCGTTGGCGAGAATATCAAGGGCTGTGTCAACAAGAATCCGGAGGTTATCCGACCGATCGACAATCCGTACAGCCAGACTGGCGGTATCGCGATCCTGAAAGGAAACCTGGCACCGGATACAGGCGTTGTAAAACGTTCTGCCGTTGCACCGGAGATGCTGGTACATCAGGGACCGGCGCGTGTGTTTGACTGTGAGGAAGACGCGATTGCAGCGATCAAGGGCGGCAAGATTGTGGCTGGCGATGTTGTTGTCATCCGTTACGAGGGACCGAAGGGCGGTCCGGGCATGCGTGAGATGCTGAACCCGACTTCTGCCATCGCAGGTATGGGACTTGGTTCCAGCGTAGCTCTGATCACAGACGGACGTTTCTCCGGCGCATCCAGAGGTGCATCCATCGGACACGTTTCTCCGGAGGCGGCAGTCGGCGGACCGATCGCGCTGGTTGAGGAAGGCGATATTATTTCCATTGATATCAATAATAACTCCCTGAACGTACTCGTATCTGACGAGGAGCTGGCAGAGAGAAGAAAGAAATGGCAGCCGAGAGAACCGAAGGTTACGACCGGATACCTGGCACGTTACGCAGCGCTTGTAACGAGCGGAAACCGGGGCGCAATCCTGGAGGTTCCGAAGACACAGAAGTAATCATTGCGGGCTTCAGACAGGTGCTTTTGAGACGGAAAGTACTGCTTGATGCAAAAAGGCAGTGGATGGGACGATTTATCAGGCTGCCCCTACAGAGAGCTTGACAGCGCGACAGACGCTTTCGGAAGCTTTGCGGGGATATGTACTCTCGGAGTTTTTCAGCCCCGCTTTTGCGGTTGATGAAAGCCCGGGAGTATATGCATTTAAAATGGTTTTTAAGGAAGGAAAGCAGGTTAGACAGATGAAGACATTGACAGGAGCAGAGATTGTCATTGAATGCTTGAAAGAGCAGGGGGTAGACACGGTGTTCGGTTATCCGGGCGGCGCGATCCTCAACATTTATGATGCACTTTATAAACACAAGGATAAAATCACCCATATTTTGACCTCTCATGAACAGGGAGCGTCCCACGCGGCAGACGGCTACGCGAGAGCAACCGGTAAGGTCGGTGTGTGTATGGCGACATCTGGTCCGGGAGCTACAAACCTGGTTACGGGTATTGCAACGGCTAACCTGGATTCCATTCCGATGGTAGCCATCACCTGTAATGTAACGACAGGGCTTCTTGGAAAAGACAGCTTCCAGGAGATCGACATTCTGGGTGTTACCATGCCGATCACGAAATATAATTTTATCGTAAAGGATGTCACGAAGCTGGCAGATGTGATCCGTCGTGCGTTCGTGATTGCTAAGAGTGGCCGTCCGGGTCCGGTTCTGGTGGATATCACCAAGGATGTGACGGCAGCGGCCTGCGAGTACGAGCCGAAGGAACCGCAGCCGATCGAGCGCGAGACAGAGCTGATCCGTGAGGAAGACATGGAAAAGGCGATCGAGATGATCAAGGCGGCGAGAAAACCGTTTATTTTTGTCGGCGGCGGTGCAGTGGCATCGGATGCTGCCAATGAATTAAGTGCATTTGCACATAAAATTCAGGCGCCGGTGGGTGACAGCCTGATGGGTAAAGGTGCATTTGACGGAACCGATGTCCTTTATACCGGTATGATCGGTATGCACGGAACCAAGACATCCAACCTCGGTGTGGCAGAGTGCGATCTGCTGATCGTTGTAGGCGCGCGTTTCAGTGACCGTGTTGTGGGCGATCCGAACCATTTTGCAACCAATGCAAAGATTTTACACATAGATATCGATCCGGCGGAGATCAACAAAAACATCCAGACCGATGCGAGCATTATTGGTGATGTCAAGATTATTCTGCGTAAGCTAAACGCGCGTCTGGATCCGATGAACCATGACGAGTGGCTGAGCCACATTGAGCGTCTGAAAGATATGTACCCGCTCCGCTACAACAAGGAAGTTCTGACCGGTCCGTATATCATGGAAGAGATCTACAAGGTAACCGGCGGCGATGCGATCATCTGTACCGATGTCGGACAGCATCAGATGTGGGCGGCACAGTATTATAAATACAAACGTCCGAGACAGCTTCTGACCTCCGGCGGTCTGGGCACGATGGGCTACGGTCTGGGCGCAGCGATTGGTGCGAAGATGGGCTGCAAGGATAAGACGGTTATCAATATTGCCGGAGACGGCTGTTTCCGTATGAACATGAACGAGATTGCGACGGCAACCCGCTACAACATTCCGGTTATCGAGGTTGTATTTAACAACCATGTTCTGGGTATGGTGCGCCAGTGGCAGACCCTGTTCTATGGAAAACGCTATTCCCAGACGGAGCTTTACGATCAGATGGATTTCGTCAAGGTGGCAGAGGGCATGGGCGCGAAAGCATACCGTATCACGAAGAAAGAGGATGTGGAGCCGGTGCTGCGCGAGGCGATCAGCTTAAATATCCCGGTTATGATCGAGTGTCAGATCGGCAGCGATGACAAGGTATTCCCGATGGTTCCGGCTGGAAAACCCATCGAGGAAGCGTTTGATGAGATTGACTTACGCATCGAATAGTTGTAAAATGGGGGCTATTATCACATTTTTGTGTAAGACAGGAGGAGATTTATTATGAGCAGAGTCTATAACTTTTCGGCAGGTCCGGCAGTGCTTCCGGAGGAGGTACTGAGAGAGGCAGCGGCAGAGATGCTGGATTACCAGGGCAGCGGTATGTCCGTCATGGAGATGAGCCACCGCTCCAAGGATTTCCAGGCCATCATTGATGATGCAGAGAAGGATCTGCGCGAACTGATGCAGATTCCGGACAATTACAAAGTATTATTCGTACAGGGCGGCGGCAATATGCAGTTCGCCATGGTTCCGATGAACCTGTTCAAAAATAAGGTGGGGGATTACATCATCACCGGACAGTGGGCAAAGAAAGCATATCAGGAGGCAAAGATGTTTGGTACTGCCAACGCGATTGCATCCAGCGCTGACAAGACCTTTTCCTACATCCCGGATTGTTCGGACCTTCCAGTGGATGAGGATGCAGATTACGTGTATATCTGCTTAAATAACACTATTTACGGAACCGTATACCATGAGCTTCCGAACACCAAGGGCAAGACACTGGTAGCAGACATCTCCTCCTGTTTCCTGTCAGAGCCGCTGGATGTGAGTAAGTTTGGTATTCTCTGGGGTGGTGTCCAGAAGAACGTAGGTCCGGCTGGTATGGCGATCGTCATCATCCGCGAGGATCTGATCACCGAGGATGTTCTTCCGGGAACACCAACCATGCTGCGCTACAAAACATACGCAGACAATGACTCTCTGTACAACACACCGCCTACATACACCATCTATATGTGCGGCAAGGTATTTAAATGGCTCAAGAAAATGGGCGGTTTAAGTGCCATGAAGGAGCGCAACGAGAAGAAGGCGAAGATCCTTTACGATTTCCTCGATGAGAGCAAGCTCTTCAAGGGAACCGTTGAGAAAAAAGACCGTTCCCTGATGAACGTACCGTTCGTCACCGGCGATGCAGATCTGGATGCCCTGTTTGTCAAGGAAGCCAAAGAGGCAGGTTTTGTGAACTTAAAAGGTCACCGTACCGTCGGCGGTATGCGTGCCAGCATCTACAATGCAATGCCGATCGAGGGCGTTGAGAAATTAGTTGCTTTCATGCGCGAATTTGAGAAAAAACATACAAATTAATCAATTTTAAAATTTATGCCATTGCTGCGGCGAAAGGGAGGGGGAATCCGTTCCTTTCTGCTGCAGCAGTGGACTTTTTAAAACAAAAACAGCCCGCGTATGGGAAGATTTGAAATTTTGAAAGAAAAGAGAGTTAAAAAATGAGAAAAATCCATTGCCTGAACCCGATTTCCAAGCTGGGAACCGGTTTACTGACCGAAAATTATGAGATGACTGACAACCTGGCGGAGGCAGAGGGCATTCTGGTCCGCAGTGCTGCCATGCATGATCTGGAACTTCCGAAGGGACTGCGTGCTGTTGCACGTGCCGGAGCGGGCGTCAACAACATTCCGCTTGACAAGTGTGCGGAGCTGGTGTTGTCGTATTCAATACACCGGGCGCCAATGCAAACGGTGTCAAAGAGCTGGTGCTGGCTGGCATGCTGCTGGGAGCCAGAGACGTAGTCGGCGGCATCGACTGGTGCAAGGAGCAGAAGGACAATGAAAATATCTCCAAAGATATGGAGAAGGCGAAAAAGAAATTTGCCGGTCATGAGATCCGCGGCAAAAAGCTTGGTGTTATCGGACTGGGCGCCATCGGCGCAGAGGTTGCAAACGCAGCTGCAGCGCTCGGCATGGAAGTATACGGCTATGACCCGTTTATTTCTGTCAAAGCAGCGTGGATGCTTTCCAGAGACGTAAAGCACATCACATCGGTTGATACGATCTATCAGGAATGCGATTACATCACCGTTCATGTACCGCTGCTTGACAGCACCCGCCAGATGATCAACAAAGACAGCCTGGGACAGATGAAGGACGGTGTGGTTATCTTAAACTTTGCGCGTGACCTTCTGGTAAATGACGACGATATGGCAGAGGCGCTGGCTTCCGGTCGTGTAAAACGCTATATCACCGATTTCCCGAATGCAAAAGTAATGCAGATGCCGAACGTCATCGCAACCCCACATCTGGGCGCATCCACAGAAGAATCCGAGGATAACTGTGCCGTGATGGCAGTCAAAGAGCTGATGGATTACCTGGACAATGGTAATATCAAGAATTCCGTCAACTTTCCGAATTGCGATATGGGCGTGTGCACAACCGTAGGTCGTCTTGCACTTCTTCATAAGAACGTGCCGAACATGATCGGACAGATTTCCTCGATCCTGGCATCGACTGACATGAACATCGCAAACATGACGAACAAGAGCCGTGATAAATACGCTTATACGCTGGTTGATCTGGAGACCAAGGCAGACGCGGCGACGATTGAGAAGCTGAAAGCTATTCAGGGTATGATGCGCGTGCGCGTGATCAAATAATAAGTGAACATAAAAATGGCGGATTATATCGTATAAGGTAGTTCTGCTGAAAACAGCCGGAGAAAGTGTGGTTTTGGCGCACCTTTTTCGGCTGTTTTTGTCATTGGGTGGAAAATTGCTCAAGACTGGAGTCTTTCATTTCATAAACACGCGTCCACTCCTTAGTGCCATCTTTTTTGACAGTTTCGGAGCGGTTTATCGCCAGAAAACGGATCAGTTCATAGCAGTCAATCCAGATTTCGTTGTTTCCTTCTTTCTGGGATTCGTCAAAAATGAGCTGCAATCCGAAATGCAGGTGCGGTTCAGCGATGTTGTTGGTGTTTTCAGTGCTGCTGTAGCCGGTGTGCCCGAGATAACCGATCACGTCCCCGGCGGTGACGAGACTGCCCTCTTTCAGGTTTGACTGGTAGGGGTAGTCTTTGCGTAAATGTGCATAATAGTAGTATCGTTTCCCGTCAAAGCTGCGGATGCCGATGCGCCAGCCGCCGTACTGGTTCCAGCCGAGCGCCTCGACGCGCCCGGATTCCACAGCAATCACAGGCGTTCCCGTCTGCCCCATCATATCATGCCCGAGATGCCGTCTCCGGTAACCGTAGCTGCGGGAGACACCGAAATCGTCATAGTGGCTGTAGGGAAAGTTTTTCGCCAGTGGGAGAAACGCTTTCAGACCATATTTGGTAACCCAGACTTTTTCCTCACCGGAGGGAGTCAGGGGGACAGCGTCGGGATCGGAGAGAGTGGGGGCTGGGGTTTCAAGAGAAGTTTGTGTGTTGGATGAGGCTGAAGTTTCTGGTGAAGCTTGACTGGCTGAGTCGATTGTGTCTGTACCAGTTGTTGCTGCTGTTGTTGTTGGTGGTGGTGCGTAGGAAGTATTGGCAGCCGGATCCCCTTCCTGTATCTGCGCGTCCGCCAGTGCAAAAGCCGGTGCTTCCGATTTTGGAATCTCAATTTCATACAGTCCGACCATTCCATCCAGAACCGCGCCGTAAGCCTCACGATAATAGGCAAAAGAGGTCATATTTTTCGTCAATTCTTCCACTGTAACGCCATTTTGGAGCTGTTCGGCAGCTTCCGTCATATCGGACGCCTGATAATGTGAAAAATCGCCCCCGTAGCGCGCCCCCAGGTAGGCGAGCAGATCGACCCAGTTCAGATGGAGATCCTGCTGGCAGGTATCAACATCATAGCGGAACGCCTGTGTCATGGCGTCGGCGGTTACATCGAAATCCACCCAGCGGATAAAATGTTCCGACGCATTCCCGACCGTGACCTGACGGCTGTTCGGACGCTGGAAGGACCAGCTGACAAAGAGCGCCGCAATGGCGCAGATTTCCAGTGCAATGATAACAGAACTTCGTTTCAAGACAGATCCCTCCTGTGCGATAGTATTTAAATGCGAAGCCACGGCAAATTCCGTTACTGGGCACGTATGCGTGAACAATAACATTTTTGCAATCTGATAAGATTGTATGAGAGGATGGGAGAAAGTATGAGTCCATCTTTGGAAAAATATGAGAAAAAGCGTTTGAGGCGAGGAAAAAGGATGGGCTGATTCAGGCAAACAGATTATACAAACAGATTATATCAGAGAGAAAAGTGATAGAAAAAATAGAAGAAAATAATAGATGACCTGCAGAGAGATAAAAAAGAGAGTAAATCATATATACAAGGAGGTACATGAAATGGAAAAGAAGGAAGAAAAGAAAAAGCCGTCCGGCTCATTCTCAGAAGTCTGGGACAAGCGCGGACAGGAGACGGATGCAGCCAATGATTTCCGGAAGAAAATCGAGATGGAGATTACCGAGGCACGCCCGGGCTATGCAGTTGGAGAGATTGTATTGAAACCGTGGCATATGAATATCTTAGGTATCGTGCACGGCGGCGTCCTGTATTCACTGGCGGATACCGTGGGCGGCACCGCAGCGATGACCGGGCGCGACTACGCAGTCCCGACTGTGGATGGCACGATCCATTATCTGAAAGCTGGAAAAAACACATCCAAAATCATCGCCCGGGCGCAGGAAATACAGAATGGTTATGCATTTTCGGTGTGCGAATGCAAGATTTATGATGATAAGGAGACGCTACTGGCATCGGCGACGATGACATATTATCATTTGAGGAAGAGGTAGAGCTGCAAGATACAATCACAGCTCTATCACACTCCCATCCTCCGGTACCAGCAAATTCCCATGATAATAGGCTTCCCCTTCAGCGCGGTACAAAGCAGCGCGTTCCGGATAAGTCTTATCTTCAGTGTGCCACAGAATCAAATGCCGCGCACCGAGGCGTTCGGCGAGTTCGCAGGCATCTTTGACGGTGCTGTGGTGTTTTTCATAAGGGGAGAAGATTTCCCGGTCGCGGTAGAGGCAGAAGGCTTCGTGGAAGAGCCAGTCGGCGCCTTTGGCAAATTCTTCGCAGAGCGGGTTCAGCGGTTCGTCGCCCGGGCAGCAGACGATCTTGCCGTCTGGCAGCACAGCGCGGAAGCCGAACTGGCGCGCCTTGGTCGAATGAATGTCAAAGAAGGTGACCTCCATATCGAGAATCTGCCGGGTTTCGCGGTCAGAAACCGGGATGAGCTGGATCGGATCGCCGATCAGGTCGCAGAATTTCTTCTGGAGTGTCAGGCGGCAGAAGGTCTGAATCGTGTCGATCAGCCCGTCGTGGCAGTAAATATGAAAAATTCCCTCATAATTTCCCTTTTTGATGGCAGTGCCAATCATCCGGATCATCCAGATCACGCCGAGAATGTGGTCGGTGTGTTCGTGTGTCACGAAGAGATGGTGGATGCGGTTTAATGGAACCTGCATTTCTTCCAGAATCCGCAGGATGCCATTGCCGCCGCCGGCGTCTGTCATGAAATATTCCTCGCCGGATCGGATGGCGAAGCAGGTATTATAATAACGTGTCATCGTGGCGTTGCCGGTGCCAAACACGTAGAGAGTGTGTGGTTGCGTCATGAATGTTCCTCCTGTATTTATGTAAAAATATGTTTCTGTTCACGGGTAGGCACTTTTGGAACCGAAAGTGCCGTAAGAAAACGTAATGGCAGCAGGAATTTGCCGTATTGAAATGCGAAGCCACGGCAAATTCCGTTACTGGGCACGTATGCGTGTGCAGTAACAAAAGTATGTTTCTGTTCACGAGTAGGCACTTTTGGAACCGAAAGTGCCGAAAATATATTTTGACCCTGATCTGAATCTATGCTACTATAAATCTATTAAAAAGGCAAATGCAATGTAGATAATGTGCTGTTTACCCAAAGCGAGCGCGACGATAACGAGTCACGACAATATCCGGGCAGACAGCGCAGTTTGGGAGCTGATAACATGAGGGATTTAGCATATTTGAAGCTGCTTTCGCGGGAGTATCCGAATATCCGGGCGGCGGCGAGTGATATTATTAATTTACAGGCAATTTGTGGACTTCCGAAGGGCACGGAATATTTTTTCAGTGACCTGCACGGTGAGCATGAGGCGTTTATTTATCTGCTCCGCAGTTCGTCGGGTATTATCCGGGAGAAGATCCGCGAGACATTTGGACATATTATTTCGGAGGAGGACGAGGTGCGGCTGGCGAACCTTATTTATTATCCGGAAAAAATGATCAATCAGATCAAACAGGCGAACGAATACACGGAGGACTGGCAGAAGACGGCGGTGTACCGTCTGGTGCAGATCTGCCGGGAGGTTTCGTCGAAATACACCCGTTCCAAGGTGAGAAAAAAGATGCCGAGGGAATTTTCGGGTGTGATCGATGAGCTTTTATATGTCGATAATACCGATGACAATAAGACGGAGTATTACAGCGAACTCATCAATACCCTGATTGACGTCCGGGTGGCGGACAGCTTTATTGTCGTGATCTGCAGCCTGATCCGGAGTCTGACGATCGATAATCTTCATATCCTGGGCGATATATTTGACCGTGGTCCGAGACCAGATATCATTCTGGAGGAACTGATGCATTTCCATGATGTGGATATCCAGTGGGGCAATCATGATATTTCGTGGATGGGCGCGGCGACGGGCAACCGGGCGTGTATCTGCAATGTTTTGCGTATGGCGCTCGGTTACAATGGATTTGATGTATTGGAGGACGGCTACGGAATTAACCTGCGCCCGCTGTCGATGTTTGCGGAGCGCGTGTACCGGGACGATCCGTGTACCTGTTTTCTGCCGCAGATTCTTGACAAAAATATTTACGACGCAGTGGATCCGAAGCTGGCGGCGAAGATGCACAAGGCGATCGCGGTGTTACAGTATAAGGAAGAGGGGCAGATCATCAAGCGCCATCCGGAGTACGGGATGGAAGAGCGGATACTTCTGTCAGCGATTCGTTATGACCGCGGCACGGTCACGATCGATGGAAAAGAGTATCCGATGCGCGACATGAATTTCCCGACGGTGGATCCGGCGGATCCGCTGCGGCTGACGGACGAAGAGGAAGAGCTGCTTCACACGCTGGAGCTGTCGTTCCGCCACAATGCGCGGCTGCATGAGCATGTCCGTTTCCTATATTCCAACGGAAGCATGTATAAATGCTGCAATTCCAACCTGCTCTATCACGGCTGTATCCCGATGACGGAGAATCGGGAATTTGACGGTCTGATGGTGGGCGGCAAGATGTACCGCGGCAAGGAATTGATGGATTTTATTGACACACAGGTTAAAAATGCCTATTTTCTTCCAGAGGACGCGCCAGAGAAGGAGGCGTGCCGCGATTTTATGTGGTATCTGTGGAATGGTGCGAAATCGCCGGTATTTGGAAAGGACAAAAACCGCAGCTTTGAGCATTATTTCATCGAGGATCCGGAAGTGATGAGAGAGACGATGAACCCGTATTACCAGCTCAGTGAGGAAGAAGAGACCTGCGATATGATTTTGAAGGAATTTGGACTTCCGACGAAGGGATCGCATATCATCAACGGGCATATGCCGGTGAAGATTAAGAGTGGAGAGACACCGATCCGGGCTGGCGGCAAGCTCTTCATCATTGACGGCGGGCTGTCGAAAGCCTACCAGGAGCGGACGGGAATCGCCGGATATACGTTGATTTTCAATTCGCACCATCTCGCGCTTGCGGAACACAAGCCATTTGACCCGGAGCGCGAGCGGACGCCGAAGGTATATATTGTGGAGAAAATGCAGAAGCGCATCACAGTGGCGGATACCGATGAGGGCAAGGAGCTGGCGGGCCGCATCGAGGATCTGAAAGAGCTCTTGAAAGCGTACCGGAGCGGACTTTTGAAAGAGCGCATACGCTGAGGCAGTTGAAAGGGACGGGAACTGGAAGCTTGTTTCTTTCGGCTGGGTGAAACGGGAGAAACGGGACGGTTTGAGGAATAAGGAGACAAGATGAGAAAGACAGAGTTTTTACAGGAGCTTCGGGAGGCGCTGGACGGCGAGGTTTCGGCTTCAGTCATCCAGAGCAACATAAGCTATTACGATCAGTATATCAGCCAGGAGGCGGCGAAAGGGCGCCGGGAGGAAGAAGTGATCGAGGAGATCGGCAGCCCACGCCTGATTGCGAAAACCATTATCGACAGCAGCGAGGGCGCCGGGGAGACCGGCCAGGGCGGTTCGTACACTTCGGGAGACGCTGCCGGGAGCGGGCGCACAGCGTCCTCCTACAACGGCGGTTTTTCGGAGCGGGACGACAGCGGTCTGCCGCCGAACTTCCATTACATCGATTTGAACAAATGGTACTGGAAGGTGATTCTCAGCGTGGTGGTTATTGCGATCTTATTTGTGCTGTTTGCACTGGTCGGAGGTATTTTTACCATCCTGATTCATCTGGCGGGGCCGATTCTTCTGATTTGGCTGATCTATACAGTTATTAAGAGTATTTGGAAATAGAAAAGAACCCCTGCCGCCGGCTGTGAGGGATGACCGGAGCGGGGGTTCTTTTCTTGTTTTTTCGCAAACATATGGAGGTTTATTGAGTTGAAAAATGTTGTATTATGGAACATTTCAGAGGGAGTTTCCATAATACAAAAAAAGCACTTGTCATGCCGTCTTTGGCAAACAAATGCTTTTTAGCTGGGCTACAAGGATTCGAACCTTGAAAATGACGGAGTCAGAGTCCGTTGCCTTACCATTTGGCGATAGCCCAATGAATTGAACGATTTGTATTATACTGTAAGGAAACAGATTCGTCAACTACTTTTTTCGCTTTTTTGATAATTTTTTTTGTTTGGGCGGCTGCTGTGGCAGAAACCGCGCCATGCGTCCGGCAAATTCTGCAATATTCTGGGTCTGTAAGTAGACAACGTGGTTCGAATCGGATATAATGAGTTTCATGACAGAATGTTAAGGCAGTATAGGACGAAACGGCAGATGGCGGATGCGCGGAGATGGTGCGGAGAGCCGGAAGCCGGAAAGGAAAAGAGAGCGATATGTATACATTTGACAGCCGGGTCCGGTACAGTGAGACGGATGAAGAGGGAAATCTTTCTGTGGTGGGAATCATGAATTATCTTCAGGATTGTTCGACGTTCCAGTCGGAGGATCTGAAACTCGGGATTTCCTATCTGAATGAGGAAAAACGGGCGTGGTGGCTGAGCGGATGGCAGATAGAGATTCTCAGACAGCCGCATTTTGGCGAGCGGATCCGTATTTCGACCTGGCCGTATGGGTTTAAGGGAATCTATGGCTACCGGAATTTCACGATCGAGGATGAGATGGGAAACCCGCTGGTGCGGGCGGATTCGACCTGGTTTTACTACGATCTGGAAAAAGGATGCCCGGTGCGGGTGCCGGAAAGCCAGTTGGAGGGCTACCAGATTGAAGATAAACCGCTTGCAATGCCGCCAGCGCCGAAGAAAATCCGCCTGCCTGAGACGTATGAGACGGCGGCGCCGGTCACGGTGGAACGCCATCATCTCGATACGAACCGGCACGTGAACAATGCACAGTATGTGGCGATTGCGCGTGAATTGCTGCCTGTGGACTTTGCACTCGGAGAACTGCGAGTGGAGTACCGGAAGGCGGCAGTGCTTGGGAATGTGATGTACCCGAAACTGGCGCAGGTGCCGGAAGGATACGTGGTATCGCTGCAGGATGCGGAAGGTCAGGTGTATGCGAATTTGTGGCTGGCAAGGACTGGTTTGTAAAGAGTTTGTATGTAGCAGTGAAGAAACTGAATCATTGCAGCCGAAGAAAGATTCGGCGTGGATTGTCTGCCAGTGAATGAAAAATGCAACCGTTAAATAAAAAAAGAGATCGGCAGAAAAGAGAGGACGAATGACATGATTGAACTGGGAAGAGTACAGGAACTGATGGTAGTGCGGGAGAAAAACTTCGGCGTGTATCTGGGACAGAAGAAAGATGATGCGGCGGCGGTCCTGCTTCCGAAGAAACAGGTGCCGGAGGGCACAAAAGTGGGCGATAAGCTCAAGGTGTTTATTTATAAAGATTCCGAGGACCGCCTGATTGCGACGACCTCGATGCCGAAACTGGAACTGGGCGGGACGGCGGTTTTGAAGGTCAAGGATGTATCGAAGATCGGCGCCTTTCTCGATATGGGGCTGGAAAAAGATCTGCTGCTCCCGTTTAAAGAGCAGGTATATCCGGTTCGCGCCGGGGAAGAGTGCCTGGTAGCGCTGTATATCGATAAGAGTGGTCGTCTGGCGGCGACGATGAAGGTATATTCGTATCTTTGCAGCGATGCACCGTACAGGAAGGACGAGTGGACCGAGGGGCGAGTCTATGAGATCAATGAAAATCTGGGCGTGTTCGTGGCAGTGGCAGACCACTATTTCGGTCTGATTCCGAACCGTGAGCTGTATGGAAAATGCCGCCTGGGCGAGGTTTTAAAGGTACGCGTGACGAAGGTGCGCGAGGATGGAAAACTGGATTTGAGCCTGCGCGAGGTGGCGTATCGTCAGATGAATGCGGATGCCGAGGCGGTGCTGGCACGTCTGAAAGAAAAAAACGGCGTTCTTCCGTTCAATGACCGCGTGGAGCCGGAGATTATCCGCCGCGAATTTAATTTAAGCAAAAACGCGTTCAAGCGTGCGGTTGGACACCTTTTAAAAGAAGGAAAAGTAGAAGTAAACGAAGATTCTATCCGTTTAAAATAAAAGACAAAGGAGAGATTTGGCATGAAGAAAGTAATCAGCACAACCAATGCACCGGCAGCGATCGGTCCGTATTCCCAGGCAATCGAGGTAAATGGAATGGTATTTGCATCCGGTCAGATTCCGGTCAATCCGGCAAACGGCGAGATCCCGGAGGGAATCGAGGCTCAGGCAGAGCAGGTTTTAACCAATGTAAAGAATCTTTTGGCGGCAGCAGGCGCTTCCATGGAGCAGGTTGTAAAGACCACCGTATTTATCCAGAACATGGATGATTTCGGAAAGGTAAATGAAATCTATGCGAAATATTTCGAGGGCGCATGCCCGGCACGTTCCTGCGTCGAGGTATCTAAGCTTCCGAAGGGTGTACTGATGGAGATGGAAGCGATCGCAGCAAAATAAGAATGAATCGCATATTTGGAAAATTTCGCCGGAAAAACAAGTTCCAGTTTGTGAAAATCCCGGCGTGTGAGGGCAAAATGACGAAAAAATTCACTTTTTTTCGTCCGCCCTCTTTTTTTTTTCGTCACTTTGCTTTAAAATAGAGAGAAAGATCCGTCCAAGATTCAGAGAGAAAACGGTTATGGTCCACAGGCACAGATTGCCGGAGGGGTAACAAACGGGTTTGGGGGATGACAGGTTGGAAGACCCGGAAACACAGCTGGACGGAGGATAAAAGAAAAGGAGAGAGGAATATGATTTCGAACCAGATACTCCAGACAAACATCGAGGGGTTAAAGGGAATTACGCGTGTCGATCTCTGTATCTGTGATACGGAAGGCAAGGTGCTGGCATCCACATTTACTGGCGCTGAAGAATATGAGAGTGCAATTCTGGCTTTCGTAGACTCTCCGGCGGACAGTCAGGTGATACAGGGATATCAGTTTTTCAAGGTGTTTGACGATCACCAGTTAGAATATATACTTCTTGCCAAGGGCGGAAGCGACGACGTATACATGGTCGGCAAGATGGCGGCATTTCAGGTTCAGAACCTCCTGGTAGCTTACAAGGAGCGCTTTGACAAGGACAATTTTATCAAGAACCTGCTGCTTGACAACCTGCTTCTGGTTGACATTTATAACCGTGCGAAGAAGCTGCACATCGAGACGAACGTCAAGCGGATCGTATTTATCATCGAGACGCAGCATGAGAAGGATGTGAATGCGCTTGAGACCGTCCGCAGCCTGTTCTCGACCAAGACGAAGGATTTCATCACGGCAGTGGATGAGAAGAACATTATTCTGGTCAAGGAAGTGAAGCCGGGCGAGACTTACGACGATCTGGAAAAGACAGCCACATCGATCGTAGATATGCTCAATACCGAGTCCTTGACGCGTGTCAGCGTGGCATTCGGTACGATTGTCAACGAGATCAAAGACGTATCGCGTTCTTATAAAGAGGCGAAGATGGCGTTGGATGTAGGAAAGATTTTCTACAGCAGCAAAAATGTGGTCGCATACAGCAAGCTGGGAATCGGACGTCTGATCTATCAGCTGCCGCTGCCGTTGTGCCGGATGTTTATCAAGGAAATTTTTGATGGCAAATCGCCGGATGAGTTTGATGAGGAGACGCTTACGACAATCAACAAGTTCTTCGAGAACAGCCTGAACGTATCTGAGACTTCCCGACAGCTTTACATCCATCGCAATACACTGGTATACCGTCTGGATAAGCTCCAGAAGAGCACGGGATTGGATCTGCGGGTGTTTGAGGATGCGATCACATTTAAGATTGCCCTAATGGTTGTAAAATATATGAAATACATGGAAAACCTGGATTATTAATCCAAATTGCTGTGGCGGGGAGGAAGATTGCCTTTGCCGCAGCAATTTCATTTGGAGAATTGAAAAAGAGGATTTACGCATGATAGAGGTTAAAAATCTCACCAAGACGTACAAGACGGGGAATAAAGCCTTAAAGGGAATCAATATTCAGATTCAGGACGGCGAGTTTGTTTTCATCATGGGACGAAGCGGTTCCGGCAAATCGACGCTTTTAAAGCTTCTTTTGAAGGAGCTGGAGCCGACTTCCGGCCAGATTATCGTCAACGATATGGATCTGGAAAAGATGCCGAGACGCTACATCCCGAAGTACCGCAGACGGCTGGGAATGGTGTTTCAGGATTTCCGTCTGTTGAAGGATAAGACGGTATATGAAAATGTCGCGTTTGCACAGCGGGTCATCGGCGTATCGCCCCGTGAGATTAAGAAAAATGTGCCGGAAATGCTCCGACTGGTAGGGCTTTCTTCAAAATATAAAGCATACCCTAACCAGCTCTCGGGCGGCGAGCAGCAGCGTGTTGCGATTGCCCGTGCGCTGATCAACTCGCCGGAGATACTTCTGGCGGACGAGCCGACGGGAAACCTGGATGTACATAATTCCATGGAGATCATGGAGCTTCTGGAGGAGATAAACCGGCGCGGGACGACGGTGCTTGTGGTAACGCACAGCCGGGAGATCGTAGCAGAGATGGGAAAACGTGTGATCACGCTGACGCGCGGCGTGCTGACGGGAGATCAAAAAGGCGGTATCTGGCATGAAAATTAGTACATTGATTTACTGCACCAAGGAGGGCATGCGCAATATCATCCGGAATATCTGGTTTTCACTGGCGTCGGTGGCGATTATTTCGGCATGTATTTTCCTGTTCTGTATGTTTTTTGGCTTGATTGCCAACGTACAGTATATGGTGCGGAATGCAGAATCTACAGTAGGAATCACGGTTTTCTTCAATGAAGATATGAGTGAGGACGATATACAGAAAATCGGGGATGAGATACGCGCCCGCGATGAGGTCAAGGAAGTAAAGTATGTTTCTGCCGAGGAGGCATGGGAGAATTTTAAGAAAGAATATTTTAAGGGAGTCGAGGATCTGGCAGAAGGATTTGCGGATGACAACCCGTTAGCCGGTTCGGCGTCCTACGAGATCTATCTGAAAGACATTGACATGCAGGATGACATGGTTGCATGGCTTGGCACGGTGCAGGGGATCCGGAAGATCAATTATTCGAGCGATACGGCGTCCGGGCTTTCAAGCTTCAACAAGATGCTGGGACTTTTGTCGGGGGTGATCATCGCTATTCTGCTGGCAGTTGCTATCTTCCTTATCAGCAATACGATCACGACGGCAGCTGCATTTAGGCGGGAGGAAAACCGGATCATGCGCCTGATCGGTGCGACGAATTTCATGATCCGTGCGCCGTTCGTTGTACAGGGTGTGATGATCGGTCTGGTTGGCGCGCTGATTCCGCTGGCGATCACGTATTTTCTGTACCGCCAGGCGGTTGTATATATGATGGAACGGTTTGATATCTTGTCGAACCTGATTGAATTTATCCCGATTCAGACCATTTTCCCGAGCATGGTAGCCGTGGCGATGGCGCTGGGCGTGGGAATCGGTTTTGTCGGAAGTTTCTTTACGATCCGCAGACATTTAAAGGTGTAAGAAACATTGGCGGCTGCTGTAAGAGAATGCGGCGGCAGCGAAAATTTGCGGTAAAAAGGATGAGAACATGAAAAAACAGGGATTGAAAATACGTGCGGCTCTGTTCCTTGTGACGGCGGCGCTGGCGTCTTCCCCAGTGCTGACCTCGGTGGCGGCAGCGACGAAAAAGGATGTAAGCAGCGCCAAGGATAAGAAAAGCGCCCTGGAACAGGAGAAAAAGAAGACCGAGGAGGCGATCAAAAGCCTTCAGGGTCTGAAAAGTAACACCGAGAGCTATGTCAAGGAGCTGGACACGAAGATGAATGATCTGCAGTCGCAGGTCACGAAGCTGGAAAATAATATTTCCAGCAAGCAGAAAAGCATCAATGAGACGGCGGTAAAGCTGGAGGAAGCGCAGAAAACTGAAAAAAAGCAGTATGCTTCGATGAAAATGCGTATCAAATATATGTATGAGAAGGGCGATAGCAGCTACTTAAATCTGCTTCTGGAAGCCCGTTCGCTCTCGGAGCTTTTAAACCGGGCAGAGTATGTTTCAAAGATTTCGGAGTATGACCGGAAGATGCTCGACCAGTATGTGGCGACGAAAGAGTCCATCGCGGACAGCAAGAAAAAGCTGGAGACGGAGAAGACGGAGCTGCAAGAGATGAAGACGCAGACGGAGGCAAAGCAGGATTCAGTCCAGCTTCTCCTGAATGAGAAAAATAAAGAACTCCAGAACGTCAACGCGCAGATCGGCGAGAAATCAGCGCAGGCGAAAGCGTATGAGGACGATATCAAGGCGCAGGAAGCCAAGATCGCGCAGATGGAGGCGGAGATTAAGAAGAAGGAAGCGGAAGAGGCGGCGAAAAAAGCGGCAGAGGAAGCTGCCAGAAAAGCCGCCGCAGCGGGAAAAACGAATAATTCGACCGCGAAAGGGAATACTGGCAGTACGACTACCACTTCGACGGGAAGTTCTTCGCTGCGCTGGCCGTGCCCTGCAAGCGGACGCATTACATCTGGATTCGGAAAACGTAAATCACCGACGGCGGGCGCGTCCTCGAACCATAAGGGCATTGATATCAGCGCTTCGACCGGCAGCAGCATCGTGGCAGCCGCCGGAGGAACGGTTTCGATTGCAACCTACAGTTATTCGGCTGGAAATTATGTTGTGGTCAACCATGGAAATGGACTTTCAACCGTGTATATGCACTGTTCCCAGCTTCTGGTATCGGCAGGGGATACGGTAAAAGCCGGACAGACGATCGCGAAGGTAGGTTCGACCGGATATTCGACAGGTTCTCATCTGCATTTTGCAGTCCGCAAGAACGGAAGTTATGTAAACCCTTCGAGCTATGTAAGTCCGTAGTGCGGAAAGTATCAGGTGGCTGCAAAAGATGAAATCCGGGTAACTGTTCAGTAGGTCTGCGCATTTACTGCGCTGACCGTACGAAAACATGGACCAGCAGGCAAAAATCCCATTGCCGTAGGCAATTTTTGATGGATTTTTGCGCGTGACTGTGAAGGTACTGAACAGTTACAAATCCGGAAGGAATAGACAGGAATCAGGAGGCATAAGAGATGGACAGTAAAAATAAATTCTGGCGCGGTGTGATGGTCGGTGTGCTGGTGACAGCACTGGTGTGTCTGATCACGGTCGGTGCTTCGGCGGGGATTTACATGTTTGGACGCCGTGTGATCGATAATCAGACACAGGTACAGGTACAGACCGAGGGAACACCGTCGCAGGCACAGGAGCCGGTCAATTTTGAGAATGTCACGAAAAAGCTGGAGCAGATACAGGATATTATCGATAAAAAGTACCTGTTTGAGGAAAAAATTGATACATCCGAGGAGGAAGCCGGCATTTATCAGGGCTTTTTGAGTGGTTTAAATGATCCGTATGCGGTTTACTATACGCCGGACGAGCTGACAAGCTTCCTGGATGAGACAAATGGTTCTTACTGCGGCATCGGCGCTCTGGTATCCCAGAATGTCCAGACCGGCGTCAGCACGATCGTGCGCGTCTTTGAGGGCAGCCCGGCCGAGGAGGCAGGCATCCTTCCGGGTGATGCGCTTTATAAGGTAGACGGCACCGAGGTGATTGGCATGGATCTGTCGCTTCTGGTCAATAATTACGTCAAGGGCGAGGAAGGCAGCCAGCTGACGATCACGGTTTATCGTGAAAATAGCGACGAGTACAAGGATATCACCCTGACCCGCAGACCGATCGATGTGCAGACGGTGTCAGGCAAGATGCTGGATGAAGAGATCGGATATATTTCCGTTGCAGAGTTTGACCGTGTGACTGCCGATCAGTTTAAATCCAAGATCGAGGAACTGCAGGGCGAGGGCATGAAGCGCCTGATCATCGATCTGCGGAACAACCCGGGCGGCGAGGTGACGACGGTTGTCTCAATGGCGGATTATATCCTGAAAGATGGCGGACGGATCCTGACCGTGGCAAATAAGAAGGGCACGGAGGAGACATACGACGCTGAGGATGGACACAGCCTGGAGATCCCGATGGTTGTGCTGGTAAATGGCAATTCCGCCAGCGCGTCGGAGGTATTTACCGGTGCGATGAAGGATTACGGCGTGGCGACGATCGTCGGAACGAAGACTTTCGGTAAAGGTATCGTGCAGACGCTGATGCCGCTTTCGGATGGAAGCGCGATCAAGCTGACGACCGACCATTATTATACGCCGAATGGAAATGATATCCATGGAAAAGGCATCGAGCCGGATCTCGAGGTGGAGCTGGATGAAGAGGCGGCGCAGGAAGTCGTGATTCCAGAGGAGAAGGATAATCAGCTGCAGAAGGCGGTTGAGGTTGTGAAGGGAAAGTAACTTCTTATTTACACGACCCCAAAACTTACGGCACTTTCGATTCCAAAAGTGCCTATCCGTGAACAGTAACTTTAAAAGTATCCAGAAAAATAAGTGCGTTAGATCCTGAAACAGCTTGAAAAGTGGCAGTTTCAGGATTTAACGCTTAAAGTCGTGTCTGTTTTGGCTTTTTGAGAAAGACGATGAGTGAAGAATCTGGTATTTTTGATACTATAGAAAAAGAGGGAGAAATAGAATTATGTATGTAATTGCAGGACTTGGAAATCCGGGAAGAGAATATGAGGGAACCCGCCACAATGTGGGATTTATGACGCTGGATGCGCTGGCGGACAAGTATAACATTGATGTCCGGGAGAAAGCATTTAAGGGACTGATCGGAAAAGGCGTGATCGAGGGAAATAAGGTCATTCTGGTAAAGCCGCAGATGTATATGAACCTGAGCGGCGAGTGCATCCGTCAGGTGATGGATTATTATAAGGTAGATCCAGCGGAGTTTATCGTGATTTATGACGATATCAGCCTGGTTCCGGGCGGCATCCGGATCCGCAAAAAGGCAGCGCGGGCGGCCACAATGGAATCAAAAATATCATCGCCCATCTGGGAACGCAGGAATTTCCACGCGTGCGGATCGGTGTGGGCGAGAAGCCGGCGCGCATGGATCTGGCAGACTATGTGCTGGGACGTTTTCCGAAAGAGGAAGCCGAAACGATGACGACGGCGTTTAAGGACGGTGCGGCGGCAGTCGTGGATATGATGACAGAGGGCGTTGAGGCGGCGATGAACCATTTTAACGGCGCGGCGCGCGGGGAGAAGGAGAAGCTAGAGAAGCAGAAGGCGGAGAGGAAGGAGGAAGTCAAGACACAATGAGCGATTTATTTGCAAATCCGTTAGAGGAGATGATCGAGTTTCAGGATCTCAAGACGGATTTACAGCTCGGACAGGGACCGCTTCTTGTCACGGGATGCCTGGATTCGCAGAAGGTGCATCTGCTGTCCGAGCTTTCGGATCTGACGCCCTGGAAGCTGATTGTCACCTACGATGATTCGAGGGCGCGGGAGATCTGTGAGGATTACCGGTGCTTTGATACGGATATTTCGCTGTACCCGGCGAGGGATCTGCTGTTTTATACGTCGGATATCCACGGAAACCTGCTGACGAAACAGCGGATTCAGGTCATGCGGCGGGTCCTGGAGAGTTCCGGCGGCGTGGTGGTCACGACGATCGACGGGCTGATGGAACATCTGCTGCCGCTTGCGTGGATGAAAGAGCGGAGTCTCACGATCGGGACAGAAGATGTGGTCGAGGTCGGGAAGCTGACGCACGCCCTGGCAGAAATGGGATATGAGAAGGTCGCGCAGGTTGAGGGATCAGGGCAGTTTTCGGTGCGCGGCGGTATCATTGACATTTTCCCGCTGACGGAGGAGGTGCCGTACCGGATCGAGCTGTGGGGCGACGAGGTCGATTCGATCCGTACCTTCGACCCGGAGAGCCAGCGATCGATCGAGCAGGTGGATGAGGCAGTGATCTATCCGGCGACGGAGATGGCGCTGACGCCGGAGCAGATTCAGGATGGAACCGAGGCGATCGAGAAAGACCGCAGGAAATACGTGAAAAAGCTCCGGGATGCCATGAAGACGGAAGAGGCGTACCGGATGGATTCGGCTGTCTCGGAGGTCTTAGAGGGGCTTCGCGAGGGCTTCCGGGTGCATGGGCTGGGAAGCTATATCCGGTATTTCTGCAAGGAAACGGTATCGTTTTTAAACTATTTTCCAGTCGATGAGCTGACGATTTTCCTGGATGAGCCGCTGCGCTTGAAGGAAAAAGCAGAGACGACCGAGACGGAGTTCCGGGAGAGCATGTCGCACCGTCTCGAGGGCGGCTATCTGCTTCCGGGGCAGACTTCCTTCCTCTATTCGGCGAAGGAGACGCTGGCGATGGCAATGCGCCCGCGCACTCTTTTACTGCTGGGGCTGGATCAGAAGCTCTCCGGCATGACGGTTAAGAAAAAATACAGTCTGAGCGTTAAAAATGTCAATTCCTACCAGAATGGATTTGAGCTTTTAATCAGCGATCTGGCGCGCTGGAAGAAGGAAAAATACCGGGTGGTATTGCTGGCTGGTTCGCGGACGCGCGCGAGCCGTCTGGCGGGCGATCTGCGGGAGTATGATTTAAGTGCCTTCTGCCCGGATGAGGGCGAAAACACCGTGAAACCGGGTGAAATCCTGGTGACTTACGGAAAGCTGCATCGGGGATTTGAATATCCGCTGATTAAGTTCGTCGTGATCACCGAGGGAGACATGTTCGGCGGCGGACGGGGGCGGAAAAAGAAGAAAAAGACCTCCTACCAGGGTAAGAAAATCCAGAGCTTTTCCGAGCTTTCGATCGGCGATTATGTGGTGCATGAGAGCCACGGACTCGGCATTTACCGGGGCATTGAGAAGATCGAGCAGGACAAGGTCGTCAAGGATTACATCAAGATTGAGTACCGCGACGGCGGTAATCTCTATCTTCCGGCGACCCGCCTGGAGGGAATCCAGAAATATGCCGGTTCGGATGCCAGGACGCCGAAGCTCAATAAACTGGGCGGAATGGAATGGAATAAGACGAAGAGCAAGGTGCGCGGTGCGGTCCGTGATATTGCAAAGGATCTCGTCGAGCTTTATGCAGCGCGTCAGCGGAGCGAGGGCTACCAGTATGGACCGGATACGGTCTGGCAGAGGGAATTTGAGGAAATGTTCCCGTTTGAGGAGACGGAGGATCAGCTGGAGGCGATCGAGGCGACCAAAAAAGACATGGAAAGCCGCCGCATCATGGACCGCCTGATCTGCGGCGACGTTGGATACGGCAAGACGGAGATAGCGCTCCGGGCGGCATTTAAGGCGATTCAGGAGGGTAAGCAGGTTGTGTATCTGGTGCCGACCACAATTTTGGCGCAGCAGCATTACAATACCTTTGTGCAGAGGATGAAGGATTTCCCAGTGCGGGTCGATATGCTGTCGCGTTTCCGCACGGCGGGCGAGCAGAAAAAAACGCTGGAAGATCTGAAAAAAGGGCAGGTGGACGTCGTGATCGGAACGCACCGCGTCCTTTCTAAGGATGTTGTCTTTAAAAATCTGGGGCTTCTGATCATCGATGAGGAACAGCGCTTCGGTGTGGCACATAAGGAAAAGATCAAGAAATTAAAGGAAAATGTAGACGTTCTGACGCTGACGGCGACGCCGATTCCGCGTACCCTGCATATGAGTCTCATTGGCATCCGGGATATGAGTGTCCTGGAGGAACCGCCGGTGGACCGCCTGCCGATTCAGACCTACGTCATGGAGTACAACGACGAGATGGTGCGCGAGGCGATTCACAGGGAGCTGGCGCGGGGCGGACAGGTATATTATGTCTACAACCGTGTCAATAACATCGACGAGGTGGCAAACCATGTGGCGGCTCTGGTGCCGGAGGCAAACGTCGTGTTCGCCCACGGGCAGATGCACGAACATGAACTGGAAAAAATTATGCTGGATTTCGTTGAGGGCAATATCGACGTTCTGGTGTCCACGACCATCATTGAGACGGGACTGGACATTCCGAATGCGAACACGATCATCATCACGACGCCGACCGGCTTGGGCTGTCGCAGCTCTACCAGATCCGCGGTCGCGTCGGACGTTCCGGGCGGACTTCGTATGCGTTTCTCATGTACCGGCGCGACAAGCTGCTGCGTGAGGAGGCGGAAAAACGTCTGCAGGCGATCCGTGAATTTACGGAGCTGGGAAGCGGTATCAAGATTGCGATGCGCGATCTGGAGCTGCGCGGTGCCGGAAATCTTCTGGGCGCGGAACAGCATGGCCACATGCAGGCGGTCGGTTATGACCTGTACTGCAAGCTCTTAAACGAGGCGGTGCTGGCACTTCGCGGTAAGAACGAAGCCGAGGACTTCGAGACGGTGGTGGACTGCGACATCGACGCGTATATTCCGCCGTCCTACATCCGCAATGAATATCAGAAACTCGACGTTTACAAGCGGATTTCCGGTATTGAGAACCAGGAAGAGTACATGGATATGCAGGATGAGCTGATCGACCGCTTTGGCGAGATTCCACGTTCGGTGGAGAACCTGTTAAAGATCGCCGATCTAAAAGCGCTTGCTCATCAGGCGGGTGTCGTGGAGGTCGATGTAAAGAAGCAGGATATCACGATTCAGATGTACCAGAAAGCCGATCTGGACGTCTCCGGCATTCCGGCGCTGATGGAGAAATATAAGGGCACGCTGACCTCAGGACGGGTGATGTGCCGTCGTTCTATTACCGCGACGTGCGGCAGAAACATACGGACTGCGAGACGATGCTTGTGAAGGCGCGGGAGATTCTTTCCGGGCTCGCGGCGCTGGCGAAAGAGTAGTTTTTAATTGTGTAGAAAAGATTGAAAGTATATTTGAAATGAAAATATATTTTTAATATTGACATATATATCAAAGATGATAATATATAATCAAATTAAAGCTTGTTTACTAAATTTAAAGAAGGGAGGGATTCCAATGCAGCAAAAATGTGGGATGCTCATTAATAATGTGAATAACGTTAAGAGGTGGTTTTATGAAAAAAATTATGAGTATTTTATTGTCGATAGTTATGTCAACTTCATTGGTAATCCCAACATTTGCGGAAGCGCCGCCATATTCAATAGATAAAGTGGCAACAAAGGTTGTGATTGATCAACATGAATTGAGAGATATTTATGATAAATATGCTTCGGTAACGGATGAAACTGTTGTGGAAGATATGTTAATGGAAGATTTTGGTTTTTCAAGATCGGAAGTTAAAGAATTATTGGAAGTAAGCAAAAGTGGTAGTGGAGGATCTACAGGTGCTTCGAGGGCATCTAGTATAACTGGAAGATTACCAGCAACAGCTGCTATAGGAACCGTTGTAAATATTGTGTATACAATTGATTTGCAAGAAATGAAAGATTTAGCGACAATAACTAATTTTATCGCAAGACAGGTAGGCGGAGCAGGAGCAGGGGTAGCAGTGGCAGCACTTGTTGCTAAAACAGTTTTAGCAGCTGCACAAAAGGGTGGCATAAACTATGCAAAAGTTACAATATCTTATACATATGGCTATAATAATGATGGAGTATTAGGGTGGACGCCAGGTTATACCAAGTATGAGTATTGGTAATAAAAAAGGGAGATGCAATGAAAGAGAATAGAGTATCAAATGAATTCCGTCAAGGAAGAGAAGCAACGTTTGCCGCTTTATTAATGGAACTGTGTCTTTGTGGGGAGCGAATTGCTTCCATAATGGGAATTAGAAATTGGTATGATCAGGTGGGAACTGTTAGAATTTTTCTTTGTATTTTGATTTTTTGTTATTATTATATAATTAAAAAACCAAGATTATTAGATACGCCTGAATGGTATGAGCTAATGAAAAAAGATAGAGTGATTTATGGAATGTGGATCTTGGAAATGATAATATTAGTTAGTAGTATTGGAACTTGAGTGAAAAACAAAGGGGGCGTCAGTTGCTCCCTTTGTTTCTATAAATTATGAGATTGGGAATTTTATGAAGAATAATTATTTAAGTGAACGAGAAATGAATGTTATGCAGGTTTTGTGGAAGTATGAAAAACCCATGACGGTGACAGAAATTGTAGAATCTGAAAAAGAATTGACAACGCCAACAGTCCATACTGTGTTAAGAAAATTGCTTGATAAGGGTTATGTTCAGGTTATTGATACAGTTCAGACTGGAAAAGTTTTTGCTAGGCGATATAAAGCGAAAAAGACTCAGGATGAAGAAATAGAAGAAAAAATAGAAAAATGTATGAAAAATTCTAGAAATCCTATGTCCTTTGTAAATACAATAACAGCAGCTTTGTTGAATGGAGCAGTAGATGAAGAGTCGGTTATTGACGAATTAGAACGTATAGTTCAAAAAAGAAAAAAAGAGATTTTATGAAAATAACATATACATCAATTTTATCGGCAATATGTAGTTCAATTTTGCTATTGGGTTTTTTGTCGGTTTATATATGGAAAAAGCAAGAAAATTATAGCTTGTATGAAGTAAAATTACTTATTTTTTGCACTGTACTAACAGGAGTAAGATTATTTTTTCCAATAGATATTTGCGGAATAAGTCATACGATAGGAATAAAAATATTATATCCAGAACTTTGTCGCTTTATGCGGGGGAAAATAGGATTTTTAAGTCATTTTTCTGTACTTTTTTGATTAGTTTACTTGGAAGTTTTCTTATCTTAGTGCAAAAAAGTTTATCATATATATCATTTATAAAATTAATAAAAGAAATAAGACATATATATCATTTATAAAATTAATAAAAGAAATAAGACCGATAGAGTATATTCGTGTTAAAAAGTA
>NZ_QUFZ01000027.1:0-30734 GCF_003478725.1 Clostridium sp. AF22-10 | reverse complement strand
GAACTATAAACAGGAATAAGAGGTTAATTCCTTAAACTTCTTTGAAGTAATCTTATTTATAAAAGTAATATTTCGATTAGTTCTTTCTGATACTTGTATCACTGATAAAATCTTTGTTTTATTAGTTACAATTAAATACTTGACAAGGAAAAGTCATAAAAACCACTTTATGTCATAACTAGAAAGTTGGTGGATTGCTATGACAAAAGGTTACATAACCCAATCTGGGTATATGGGCTATATTTCAGCCGAAAAAAGGTATCAACTTTTCCCGACTGAACAAGAATATTTAGATTTTCTTGAAGATATAGCCTAGTAGATCGACCGTGTTAGGATCGTCCGTGACAAGTCAATTCTAACACGGCTCTACAAAAAAATCCACAAAAAAGTTTTAAACAATTTGATATTTCTAGCCTTGCTGATAATTCAAGTTAATTCTGAAAACGGCAATCGTGAGAAAGATAGTGAAAAAAAGCTATTAGCGGTCATAGTCCTAGACTATTTCCGGCGGAAAGATGGCAATATGATTTATTAAATTGCACAACTGAATACGCAGTAATTCTATGTTAGCGGCAACTTTTTTAAAAGATCTTATTTGCAGGATCGAAAATGATGGTTTTTGAATGCTGAAGTAAAAACCTATGGGAACGGCGTTGACTCTATTTGAAACAATAGATAGCCTAAAGATTAACAATCTTTTTCTGCCCGTATCGCCTATGGCTCACGAGGTCATAGGTGGGTATGAGGTTAGAAGTCCTCACCCGATTTGAAAATCTACCCTTTGCGTAGGGGATCGGAAGATAGCGGAAGCGCTATAAAGTGATCGTGTTAAAGTTCAAGTCTATATTCTAGGTGTGGGCGATATAAAGAATAAAAATACGACAGAGTTTGACTCACACTTTTTACTTCCAGTCTTAACAATCACGACTGGTAAAATAAATAAAGTGCAATGTTTATTTTGACTTGACGGGTAAACGGGTAACACCGCCGGAATACTAATTGATAGAGTAATGTCTATATTTAGTGTTTTTTCATTTCAAATTAGACCGCTTGTATGGATTGTACACAGTTAGCAGAGCGGACTTGTTTTTTGTCGGCTCTGCGATAGTGTGTAAACACGAAACTATTAATAAATCAAATAAATTTTAGGAGGTAACACTATGAAAAAAGCTACTATGACATTATCTATTAATTTCTGGAATGAGAAGATCACGGACGAACTCAAGAATGAGTTCATGCAGGCAGTAACATTCGAAGCTAACAGTATGAATATTCAGATGCTGGATGAGCAGATTGAGAAGCTGGAGAAAAAGATTTCTAATGAAAAAGATACTTACTCTAAGGAGGAAGTCGCAGCGTTTAAAGTTCAGTTACAAGCATCCGAAGATCTCAAGAAAAAGTTAGAGGATGAGAACGCGGCACTTAATGAGACTTACAATAAGGTTGTAAGTACAATGAGCCAGAAGAATAAAGACGGTTTCGGTAACAAGAAAGATGTCGTTAGAACCGTTCTGCGTGTTCTTGCTACTTGGAATAATTCCAAACTGACGAAGTACGCGATTATTCCGGCGTTTAGTTCTCCAGCTCTGTATGAGGCACTGGAAACTATTCATGTGACTTCTAAGGCTGGGGACGATGGAAATATTATCATGTCTAAGGAAGTCAAGGAAGCATATAAACAGGCTTCTCAGGAACTTGAAACTATTATCAAGACTACATTCAGTTTACCGTTTGAAACTGAATACACGGCAAAAACACGTGTTAAGATGACGGCAGAAGATAAAAAACTTTTGAATGAGGTTTACGTGTCCAACTTCAAAGATAAATGGGACGCGGACGAAGAGAAAGGAACGATTAGTTTTAAGTCTCGTTCTTATACTACGCTTGTACGTGCAACTAAGGACAAAAAGACAAACGAAGTACGGTATGATTATTCGAAACTTGGTAGTACAATCTCCAAGATCGTCATCAGACATTATTTCAAATAAGGAAATGAGGTTGATTCTGTGAAAATAAAATAGTTTGTATCTAGTTTGAAAGCCTGTCTAATTCGGACGGGCTTTTTATAGTAGGTATAAACCCTTACTCACATAAGGAAGTTCGACTCCTCCAGCACGTATTTTGCAATTTATAAAATTTGAACGGAAAGAGAGGTTATCATGAAAATTTATCATACGATGATGAACGGAGAAGTGATTCATGATCACGCATTTCCTATGAACTCTGTAATTCTAAGTCTGGATCATCATGTAAAGGTGATCTGTAAGAAATTTAAGTTCGATAGAGAAAAGAAATTGGAAGTTTATGTTTGGCTTCCAACGCCTAAAAAATGGGTTAGAACTAAAATCAGAAATGATTATTCTGAAGCTATGTATAACTATTTCTGCACTCACATTCGAAAACGGAAGTCTAAAGCGAACTTCGAAGAATATATGAAACATGATCGTAGACATAAAGGTGGTGGAGGTGGTACGCGAATTTTCAACGGAAGTATCACAGATTATGAATGCAGGAAAGATCCGTTTCATGATTTTAAACGGTGTTGGAATTGACTATGCTTTACAAAAGACTATATTTGTAGTAAAATGTAGTTACAAAGGAGGTGAAAACTTTGATAGTATATGATAAATTAAATAATTATCTTCAGTCTAAAGGACTAAAATTTATTGATTTGCAAAACGGAATTGGGTTAAGTCCAACAATCATTGCAAAGTTTCAAAAAAACCGAAATTGTAACACCGATACTATAAATAAAATCTGTGAATATCTTCATGTTCAACCGTCTGAAATTATGGAATGGATACCAGATGAAGAGTATGCAAAAGCAAATTCTGAAAAATTGGCTATTGAAGCACAGATCGCAGAACTTCAAGCAAAGTTAAAAAATCTATAACCATTAACGTAAATCACTAAAGCATCTATCAAAGGATAGGTGCTATTTTTATACCCAAAATTCGCCCAAACAAACAGAAATCGGCGAATATATAAATGCAAAACAAAATTACAGGAGGCAACGTAAATGAAAAAGAAACACACCATCAAAAAAACTATGCTCACTTACAAGACCATCAATCGTTTTGAAGCTGAGTATATCACAAATCAGTATACACCAAGCGAAATTGATGGTATTGAACTCGCTGCATATACTGCAAACATGAATGAATGCGTTCATCCAGAATGGAAAGAGGATGATATTTTTAATGACTTTTTAAGAGTTCTTAAGATTCACAAAATCGCAGTTATCAAAAAGAAAGCAGAAAATCAATGCTCAAACTGTAAATACTTTACAGTATGCGGAGATCCAGAGCGTACAGAATCATGCAACAGAAGAGAAACAGTAAAACCATTCATATTACGTATCTATAAATCATCTGGTTTAATAGATCATGAAGAGTTTTTTACAACTAAAACGGAAATGGATGCTCGCTATAGAGAATTATTTATCTATGAAAAATTTGGATTGAATCCTACAGCATGGAAATTTGAAAATGGAAAATTAAACCTTTTATCAGGTTATTGAGGTAATCGACAAACTGAAGAAGTCAAATGCGTGTCTGTTAGGCTTACTCGTTGACAGGTTGAAATAGATTTAATTATATCTAGTATGCAAAGTATATAATTGTATATGCAAAACAAAATGGAAACCAAAATAAAAAACTCAAATTATAGGAGGTTTAGTTATGAAACTTTTAGGTGTTGTTGCAATCGCTGGAACAATTATTACAATTGCTGGATCTATGTTTTCTTCGCTTGCATCTGTTGATGGATTTTACAAGGCAGATTCAAAAGGCAAGTCTGTATGGGTGAATATCAGAGAAGAGGATGCAACCTATATAGGAAATGGAACTTTTGAAACTATAGACGGAAATCTTTGGATGATTGATATTAAACCAGAGAAAAATGCAGAGTATGATAGCGAATATGATATTGACGGGCAGTATGTGCTTGTCATGAATGACAACGGAACTGAAAATTATGTCTATGATGATGAGATTATGGAGGTATACGAGAAATAATGAAGATTAAATATGTAGGAGATTGTGCGAAAATCACAGCTCTCAAAACGGAAAGAGAAATGTATATGCTTGGTAGAATAGAAGATCATATTAGAGTATATACACACAAACAAACATATATCAAAGGACTGAATTTGTATGTAAAACTACCTAACGGAGAATATGATTATATGGAATTTAAACAGGAGGAATATATAAAAGCGAAACATAAAGCACAGGAAGAAACAAGAGAAAAATTCTCTCCAAGAAAAAGACGGATTGTTTGGGTGGTTTTACAAGAACTTAATAAAGGTAAATGGACAGAGATAGGCAAGGCAGATTCAAGAATTGATGCTGTAAAACAGATGGAATATTGGAAAAAGAAAAGTAAAGATATTCCGATTATGGTTAAACAGAAACGAATTGAACTTGAGTCTGTATCAGCCTAAAATCAAACAGGAAAGAAGGGAGAAATACAAATGACAAAAATAGAGAGATATTGGGATGTAATTGTTAGTTTTATGAATGACAACATCCGTGAAGAGGTACACGGTTTACTTGCACCATGTACAAAGAGAGAATTTCTGAGAGAGTATGTAAAGAGAGATACAGGATTCGCTGATTTACTTTACAATGAGTTCTCGATTGATTTGTTTGATACGCAGGATTAAAGGAGGTTGATGGTGTGATTGTAGAATATACGATAGTAAATACAGATAATCCGTTGCAATCATTTGATTATCTGGATTACGAACAAGCAAAATTGAAACTAGATGCATTGCGTTTACAAGGTAAAACTGTTCGTGTTATCGGTATTGATGAAAACGGAAACGAAAAAGAAATTGATATGTAATTAAGCACTCATGAAATTATGAGTGCTTTTTTAGTACACAAAATTAAGTGAAAACAAAATTTGAGAAGAGAAAAGGAGAATATATTATGTGTAGAATTAATGGACTGAAATTAGAGATGATTAGAAAGGCTGCTAAGATGTCACAGAAAGCACTTGCAAAAGAGCTTGGTGTGGCAGCTAGTACCATTAATAATTACGAAAGTGGAAAAAGTAATCCTTCGGATGAAGTAGTTGATAAGCTGTGCATGATTCTGAAGGTACATAAGGATGATATTGAAATTCAAAACATTGGATTTAACTTTTTAAACGCAAAAAGTAAATCAGCCAGAAAAATTGAAAGTCTAAAAGATGTTGTTAGAATAATGACACCAGAAGAAACGGAAAATTGGATCGAAAGCAAACGAGTGTTATCTGAAACAGAAGAGAAAGAAGAAGTTGAGGTTGCAATGCAGTATCCGCAGACAGTTGGGAATAAAAAATATATTGTAGTTGATGCAAGATTAATTCATATTCCAGAATGGCAGCGAGATACGAAAATGAGTAAATGTATGGGAATTGCCGGGGAATTCAATGAAAGTAAATTCGATCCAATTAAAGTTTATGTAGATAACGGAAAGTTGTATGTAGCTGATGGAGCGCATAGAGTCATTGCTTTTATCCTCTATAACGAAGGGCTTGAAAAGGGAATTATGAAAATTATTGTAGAGGTTCTTAATTGTACAAAAGAAGAGGCTATTTTTACATTTTTAAGTCAGGCAATTAACAGAAAACCTATGACTGTTGAAGATATGTATAGAGCTGGTATCAAGGCAAATTTACCAGAGTATGTAAATTTGAAATATTTCTGCGAAGAAAGAAACATTCAGATTACATCAGAAGATAACAGATTGGAAAATCCAATTGGCGTAATTAAGCCATCTCGATCAATACTTAGATATGCAACAAATGATAAAGAAATGCTTTCATATTCGGTTAGATTAATTCGAGCACTTGGATGGAGCGGATCAAGCAAAAATGCATTAACTCTTAGAATCTTTTATGTATTAAAAAAGTTATATGCTCATTATGGAGAAGATGTGGTGAAAGAGAAACTTACGAAGTATTGTAAGGGAGCTACTTACTACGAGAGTATCATTTATCCGATTAAGAGCAACGGGGAACTTTATGATTTACTTGAGCGCAAGATGAGAAGATAAAAGTTACATAAGCGAAATACAAATACATAGCTGTGCTAACGGCAAGACGGGTAGAACGGAAGTAATTAGACAATGTTCCTGATTTGAAAATCAGGAACATCAATGTGATTATTTCACAAATAAAATGGAAAGGAGAATATATGTATGAATAATATTCCATACAAAGATTTTAAACGGAAGTTGCAAGACAATGGCTTCAGAGAAGAGCGTTCAAAGGGTGGACACGTTATCTATAAGCGAACGCAGACGATCGCTGTACCAGCACACGGAGAAGTCAACGGTGCATTGGCTCATGGATTGAGCAAAAAGTATAATTTAGGAATTTAGAAGGGAGAGTTGAGATTATGGCTGATGTTAAATACGAAATCAAAAAGACAATCGGTATTATTTCTGAAGGAAAGAAAGGTTGGAAGAAAGAGTTAAACCTTATTTCGTGGAACGACAAAGAAGCGAAATATGATATGAGAGATTGGAATGAAGATCATTCCAAGATGGGTAAAGGAATCACATTCACTAAAGATGAAGCATTGAAACTGGTTGAGTTACTAGAGAGGGAAAAGTAATGAAAAATACAAAAGCAAATTATATTTGTAAATCTATTGCAGAGTTTAGAAAATCTCATTCGGATTTTTTAGAGCATAAAGAATTTACGGGTAAAAAGAAACTTACTGTATTCATTGATCCGGGAATTTTAACGGAAATTGGACTTCCAGAGGATGTAGTACAGAAAACTATCAAAAAAGCAAATGGCGAAATAAGAAGAACAGAAACAACTTTATTTGCTATTACAGTTGTAAGTGAAAGTAATGGTTTACAGTATTCAGTTGATATTGGATGTAAACCATATAATGTGAGAGATTATGAAACAGATAAAATTCTTTATTCAGTATTAAGAATTGAAGAGTTAAGATTCGCAGCTTATAAGGCAAATGAATATGGAATTTATAATGGTTTCCCAGTTGACAGCGAAGAGATTGATTGGGATGGAGATGTTTTGTTTTATAGAATCGAAGATTTGTATTATTTCAAGGAGGAAAGAGAAAATGAAATGGATTGAAATTTTACGGAAAGACAATCATGCGTTATTGCAGAGTGAAAGTGATACACAGTATGTAGTTACATCCGGTTACGACCCAACGCAGCCAGAAGATCAGCAGTGGTCAAGTGGAATATATTTTACTTATTGGCATGAAGCAAGAAAGGCAAGTTATTTACAAGCAGTACTCGATTGTTTCAGAAATAGAACAGAATCAGATTATATTCCACGTTGCAGATTAGAAGAACTTGCGACATTATTTAAAGACGAGCTTATCTCTAATGATAGAGAAAGTGCAATGGAATATTTTGATGAAGTCTGTGAAATGACAGATGAAGAAAAAACATATTTTGGAATAGAAGATGAGGAATAGTGGCAAGAGTAAATGGATATTTCTTTTGGAAAGGCAAGGTAGCGAATATGGAAATTAAAACATTAACAACATTAGAAGAATTAGAAAGTTTAGGTTCAGCTCTTACAATGGAGGGACTTGCAGAAGATTCAATATCTGAATTTATTGATTGGGTAAAACAGTATACACCAATGAAAAGTGAAACGGCTTATATTATCAAAGGAAAAACAATGAATGATGTGTATATGTTAACTGGAAATAATAAATATCCAGATGATTGCACGATTGTTTCAATTAAGCTTGAAGATATGGAAAATAGTATGGCTGTAGTTATACCACGATTCAGTATTGGTGCAAGATGGTTTGATGACATTGTTATGAATAATGCAGCAAGAGAGAAGTAGAAATGTGTGTTTCTTTAGAAAGGATGGTAGATATTATGAGATATTATGATATTCACATAAATTATGACGGAACAAAAGACGGAGCAGGTTATTCTATATTTGTTAAGGCAAATGTAAGTAGTGAAGATGAAGTGTTACAATATGCCATTGATAATCATCTGTTTGAGGAAGATGGAGATGAAAAGTATGTTGATTATGTAGAAGAAATTGACGAAGAAGATTATCACGATGCAACAGGCAAATAAACTAAAATTTCATAAAAAAGCACTAATTAGTTAGAATTAGGTGTTTCATAGAAAAAATGGAGGAAAACAATTATGGTAGAAATGAATGAGAAAATGCAGAAATGTTTCAATGAAATGAATGATGAACAGAAAATTAGAATGTTCTATGAACTCACAAAATATATGCATGAGAATATGGAATACGGAGAAGATGACGATATGAACAATCTGATGGATGATATTGCTAATGTAAAGAATGACATTGAAAACTTATGAAACTAAGATTTCTAAGGAAGGAGTAAAGGTAAATGTATAAATATTTATTAGAACACATAAGAGATGGCGTAGATTGGAAAAAAGGCATGAGAATATGCTGATGCCCCATGTGCAGGATGGAGAGTTATAAGAAAAGAAAGGGTTAAAAACTAGATTAAAGGCAGTCAGGAGAATAAATACCTAGCTGCCTATTTTATTACAAGGAGGAAACTAATTATGGAATTACGGAACAATTGGTACAAAGCAGACAAAGGAAAGCATTTTGTATTGACAGAAAAAGGCAAGGAAGAGTGTGCAAGCTACAAGCATAAAACAGTTGGTGAACCTGTAGACGAATATGATTATGAAGCAACTGAATGGTCAGTTGATAAAGGTTATGTAATCGAAACTGATATTCCAGGATGGACAAAGGGACTTAAGGGATATGAAGTTGTGTATTACAACGGAGAATATAGATTATCAGCAGGTAATCCGCAAATCTTTCCAACACGCAAAGCAGCAGAAGTTTATAAAAAGCATTATGAATCATATACATGGTTCAATGAAGATTTAGTGATTGAAGAAGTCGAATATGATGGTGTTCCATTAAGCGAACCGAAAATGTACAAGGGAAAGGAAGTTGTAGATAAAGAACACTATTTTGGACTTGATGCACATGAAGTTGGTGAGTATTTCACAGAAGATATGATTGACTTCTTCATGGATTTATTACCACCAGCTTGTATGAGAAGTGATTGCTCACAGATTGGTGAGCCATGTTTAAGCAGAATTGATGAAAATGGAGAAGGTAGAACAACATATTCCACATTTAAAAAGGTAGATGAAGGAATTTGGGAATACTGTGGTGATTGTTTTAGAGGTGAAAATTATATGCATGGAAAAGATATTCCATATGTGAGATAGGAAGGTAGGTTGATTAATATGAGAGAAATTAAAGTTCAGTTATATAGAGGCGAAGATGATAATTATGTCGAGCTTTGGAAAACAGTTGAAAAAATTGAAGGGAAGCATAGATATTACGGAAGATATACATATGGGAATGAGGGAACTTGGTATTCGGTATGTGATCCGCTTGGTTACTGTGAATTAAATGCACCAATGGCAGATGATGTAATGTTTATCTGTTGTGATGAAAATGGAAATGAAGCAATCAGATATTCAAATGCGGATGGAAATAAACTTCCAAAATTTGAAACAGTAATTAAAAGAGAGTGGAATAAGGCAAAGGAAAAGCTTCAGCATAATACGGAAGACTTGACTAAGAACTTTTGGGCTGAATGTTGGAACGGAGATACCACAATGAAAATAAATCAGTGGTTGTTATCTTATAAAGATCCAGACTTATATCCTGAAAAGGCAAATGATTATGACGAAAATTGGACAGGATGTTGGGCGGAAAAGGAAATTGGATATGAACCTATTCCAGATACAGAGTTTGAGTATTTAGGTCATAAATATCAATTCACAAAGGTAAAACATAAACATGAATATTGTGGTATTGAGTGGTACGAGTTTGTATGTACTGATTCACCTTATGTAATGCGGGATACACCTTGGGTAAATGATAGAGCATGGATTCAGTCTTATATGTATCTCGGAAATTGGTTTGATGACAAGACTTATGGAACGATGTACGACCAGAGATCAGCAAGAGAAAAGGTGGTTGCAGCACTTATTAAAAAGTTCCCTATGAAAAATAAATGGGATAAGTTGCTTTATGTAAAAAAGAAAACTGGAAATGAATTTTACAATTGTGATTGCTGTTATGAAAAGTCATATTCCGATATGGCAGATGTTCTTATTAACAGAAATTATCACAGAAAAGATGTTGATTATCTTTGCAAATTCATCAACAAGGAAACAGAAGGAATTGTATTTGCAAGTAACAGAGGCAATAAATACACAATCAGGCAGACATATCCAGATATTTATGATTATGATAATTGTCTGATATGAGAAATGGAGGTGAAGAATTATGCAGAAAACATTAATGGAAATGTTAATTGAAGCAGGTTATCCAAAAGAAGAAATGTATCATCCTTCGTATGGATCTGACTTATATGTATATGTAACACCGCTTACAACAAAGGTAATTGAAGAATGGTGTAAGGCACATGATTATAGAATGGCTTGGCATTGTCCTACATTTAAAGACCAGATAACAGGCAAAATGATGTATGATTGTGCATTTCAGTGGTATGAAAATTAGCAGATAGGAGTGTGATTATATGGCAAAACAAATATATTACTTGCATAGTTGCAATGAATGGAAAGAGTATTCCAGTATGAGACTTTTATTCATTGGCACATCTCAACTGAAGTTAAAGATGAAAATCTCGAAAGAGATTGAAGAAGGCAATATGGAATATAAATCTGTTACTACAAGATGCGCTTATGTTGATGGAGAATTTAAGTTAGTTGACAAAGAAAATACACCAAAAGAGCAGGCAAAACTATTTAGACAGGATTGGAAAACAGAAACAAGAGATATTATTAAGTCTGAATTAAAATATGGAGATTTTGATTATACATATAATAATGAAGAAATGTAGGTGTAATAAACATGTCATATGAAAAAATGATGAAAAGAACAAACGGACATAATCATGATAAAGATTATCAGCCAATGTTATTTGCTATGGAGGGAGAGCATATAGAAAGTCTTAGCTCTATTGCAGAGAGGACAGCAGAATCTTACAATGTAAGAGTTAGAAATGATACAAATGAAGAATTTGTTCAAATTTCAGAAGAATTTAATACAGAAGATGAAGCTATACAATATTGTATAGATAATGTTTTAGATAATAAATATAGATGGGTAAGAATTTATACAGACAAAGGAATGCATTTAAGTGGTTGGTAATGAAATTGTAATTTCAGGAGGTGAGGATATGCAAGCGACAATTACAAGAAACGGAAAAAGATACAGATTATCAACGGCGGAAATGTTAGAAGCTGCTAGATGCTTACGGATTAATTTTATGCAGGATGAATTGGAAAGCCAATTCAATGTTCCAGAAAGTGAGTCGGAAGAGCTGGCGATTGAAGCTGATGAGCTTTATTGTGAGGGAAAGGTAGACCGGACAGAATATGATTGTATTAATGAGATTGCAAATAAGTATGGATATTAAAGAAAGTAACTAAAGGCAGATGCAGTAATGTGTCTGCCTTTTGTAATGGAAGGAGAACAGAATGGGACTTTTATATTTAAAGAATGAAGAGAAGCAGCTATACAATGCATACGGATTAACCGTATATGGCAGACAGGATAGATATGAATGGACTATCTACAATAATAAACCAGATGAAAATGTATATACATCATTACGGATTGAGCGAAACGGAGAGGAAATCTACAATAGAAATCTTGGTAACAGATGTATCTTTGAAGAGAATTTCAATAGGACGATTGATAATTTCTTATGGTGGATTGATAAAGATAATCCTGATGCATATGACATCGACAATGCAGTTATTAAGGATCTGTGTGAAACAAACTCATTATTTAATCATCTGATTGGAAATCGTAAGCGAAAAGAACAAGCAGAAGCCAATGAGAAGGCAAGGGTTGAAGTAATCAGAGAAGCGGAACAAAAACAGATTGATTTGATTAAGCAGTATTGTGAAAAGAAAAATCTGTTATTCAAGCAGTATTATGAAAAGGTTTATCTGATTAAGCTGCATAATAAAGATGTAAGGCAGATGATTGAAAATGCAGACAATAAACAGTTTGAAGGATTGAGAGATTTTATGAATGAACATCCTGATAACAAAGATGCGGTAATTGTAATGAATGGAAACATTGAAGATATAGCGAGGCAGATAGCATAGAAAGAGAGGTTGAGTGATATGGCGAAAATTAAAGATTGTATAGGAAAGAATGTAAAGATTAGTAAAGCAAGTATCACTATTAAAAATGAAGAAGGTAAAACTTGCGGAGTAGTTAGAAACATTATAAGCCTTTATGATTTACAGGCAAACAAGCAGATCGATTATTATAAAATGATTAAAAATCTTGGTTTACACGGAAAAATAGACATAAAAGATTGTATTATCTCGGATGGTGTTATATATGTTTTCAGAAATATCAAAAGCAAATTATTTCATGAAAAATATGGTTATATGGATGATAATGAGAAACAGAAGGCAGAAGAACAGGAAAGTATTTTTAACATAATCAAAAACGCTGGAATTACAGTGATTGATTGTATATATATGTAAAAGGACAAATATCATGAAAAGAAAAACGTATAATAATGTATTAAAAGCTGCAAACCTGATCCAAAAGAAAGGATATAAACAGAGAGAAGCGTTGGAAATTGCAGTACAGAAATTTGATGAATTAGAGCAAATGCATAACGGAATGTCTGTAGAGTGGCTGATTGATAAGATGATAAATAAGGAGGTAGAGTGATTATGACACTAAATAAAACAGAAACAAAACGGATGCTAAAAGTAAAATTTGCATTGGAAGATATGTTTGACAATGGAAAGTTAGGTAAATATGGAGTTGTAGCATATACGGCAAGAGAAATTGCAATGTGTTATAACGGATTAGTTCGTGATGTAAGACATTCAACAGAAACCATATGCTCTGATGTAAAGGCATTTTTTGAAAGCAGAGGATTTTTAGTTGTAGAAAAAGAAATCGAAAATGGTTGGGACATTTACATCTCAGAACGTATGAAAAAATTATGTGCAAATAATTAGGCAAAGAAAAACCGTTTTATTAGAGGAAAGGAAGGTAAATGAATATGAAAACAATAATTGATAGAAGCGAATGTAACCCATTAAGCGACAATATTGAAGGCAAGTTGGTAGTAATTAAACCAGATTTTTTCAAGTCAGAATTTAGAGAAGCGAAATATCAAATTGTACTTGCAACAGGTGGTTTTGGATGTGATGCAAGTAAGATGGGAAATGCAGTATTTGTAACGGAGTGTTGTGAAAATCCAGAAGAATATAGACAAGAAAGATACAACTTGATTGGCGAACCTACAGAAGAAATGATTACTGAATGGAAAGCAAAGTACGGAGATTTCAATAAGAAAGTACAAAAAGCATTAAGGGGAGAGTGATTAGTATGAATAGAATCGTAGGAATTGTAATGGAACATGGAGATAATGATTTTGGTTACTGGGAAGGATTTTATCTTACTGAAACCGAAGAAAATGCAATCTGGAATATTTTAAATAAACATGATACAGAAGGTTGTTCTTTGAGAGGAACGCGAAAAGAAATTGCAGAAGAGATTGGAGAGTGATTAAAATGTGGAAATATATTATCATTTATGACGGTGGATTTTTAAGAGATAGTGCAGATTTAGGTTATACTTATGAAACCGAAGAAGAAGCAAGAGAAGAAAGCGAGTTTGCAAAAGAAACATACATGAATGACTGGGATATTGAAGGCAGTGAATATGATCCTGATGATTTCGAAATTGAAATTAAAGAAATTTATAATATAAAAGAAGAATGTGATAACTGGTAAGAGAGGTTGCGAAAGTAACTTCTTTTTTTTAGAAGGGAGAATATATAGATGGAAAATGTAATTAAAAGAAACACAGTATTCATGGAATGTATGGCTATGAGAGATATTACTGCTTTTGCTGCTGGAGAAATAGTTTCTGTTTATAGAATTGAAAATAAATGGGTAACGCAAGATTCTAATGGAAAATATTTTAGAATTGATAGCTCATTTCTTAGGAAAGATGAATTTTTCAAGATTAATAAACAGTATTCTATGAGCGACATTATTTATTATCTCATGGATAAAAATGTAGATTATCAAACTGTAGATCGGGAGCTTTTGGAAGAAGCTGTGTTTACAGCATTTAAAGAGATGAATTTCTATGGAGCAACATTAGATAATGTTTATAATTACATTTCTAGTAATTTAATCTAGGAGGGATGTGATTATGGAATTTAGAAGTTATATTTGTGACAGAAATGGAAATGTGATTTTACATTGTACAAATGATAAAAGAAATGATGTTATGAAATTACTACAAGAACATCCAGATTATAGAGTAAAAATATTTATATCAGGAAAAGGAGTGTTGGTGTAATGAGTAAATGGTATTGTACAGATGATGATTGCTTACAATATTGTAGAGAAAATGCAGATGGTACATTTAGTTTTATTGAGAAATTGTATTATGACACCTGTAATGGAGATGAAGATTATCCAGATAAATCATATTTAGTGAAAACCGCAACGATTGATCTGAAGAATTATACGCAAGGAATGATGGAAATTTATATTTCTGGTTATTATAGTTCACTGGATGAGATAAGAGAAACATATGGAAATGCATCAAATCAAATTATTGCCGAATGTATTTTTGAAGAAGATTTTGGAGAGTTTGGTTCTAATTGTGATTGTTGGTTGTCTGAAATGATGACTGAAAAAGAAGCAGATGATTTTATTATGAAATATATTTCAGAAAGGTAGATGATACTATGATTAATTTAAAACAGTTCCAAGATTATATTATTGCAAATATGAAAGGTAAAGGCAGATGGTATATTGAGGATTATATCCGTTTATGTATACAGGATGGAGTTTTCGATGATGGAGATGCTGATAAGATGTTTAACTGGTTAGACAAGATTTATGATTTAGTATTAGTAGATTAGAAGGGAGAACTGATTATATGAAGCCAGTAGAAATTACATGGAAAAGTACATCATGTAGAGAATATGGTTATAAAGGTGCAACGGAATACAGAGTGTTATTCGAAGATATCCCAGATTATATTAAAGATGAATGGTTGGAATATGCAAAAGGAATCGGGTTTAACGATGAAGAAATTAAAAATCCGCGATTAGAAATGGAACTTAAATTGTATGAAAACGGAGATGTTGAATTTAAGTATTATTTTGATGACTATGTATCATTCCGATTACATGATGAAGATGAGGATGGAGCCATTGATGTAGTAGCGGAATTTATTAAGAAACATGATAAAGGATTGCCTGATGCTTATAACAAAGAAACAGACGAATTAATGGGAGATGGAGATTGGATTTTAGCAGCTTACGGAAAGGAGAATTGATTATATGAAAATTAAAACCATCGAAGAAATTCATAAAATTCTTAAACAAAAGGCAGAAAATGCGGCAAGAACAAAAGAGTTATATCATAATAGAATGACAGAAAAATATGATACAATTTGGTGGAAACATTATTCAACTATCGAAGAGAAAAATGAATACGATCAGTTATTAAAGGATTGGAATAAATATTCTGCATTATTGAGAGAGTTTGAGGAAAATGAATTTTAAAAGGAGGTTGGTATTATGTCACGTAAGATAAAGAAAATGATGGATTATGTAAAAAACTACAAATTAGAAGAGGATATTAAAAAGTAGAAGAATTATATCACAACACTCCAAATGGGGAAGTGATTGATTCTGATACAATTTTGAAAGATATTATGGATGAATCTGATTTTGAATTTTCTGGAATTTCATTAGATATCTTTGAAATTTATAAGGGAAGCAGGGATAAAAAAGCATTAAGACAAATGTTATTTGAGTTTGCTGGTATTGAATTTGGCGAATATTTAAACAGATGCTTGATGGAAACGACAAGATGAAGTAAAAATTTCGAAGGGAGAAATAGTATGGAAATTTTAGAGGAAAGAGATGATATGAAAACAATTACGGTAGAGATTGAGATTTATGATGATTCGACAGTAGAAGAGGTAGAAACAGCATTAGAATTTGGTTTAAATGATGTTGGAATTAATTGTACATATTACATCAAAGAAATTAAATGATAGTTCTGGGAGGTACAATATGGAATATTGTTAAATGATGGAGGTGCTTAGAATGACAAAATTAGAAGCTATAAAATGTGAAAAATTATTGGATGAAGCGATCAGAAATGCAGAAACCGCAAATGAAGAATTTTACAAAGCTGGAAATAATTATAACACAACAGAAAGGCATATTTTGGAAACTAAGGCGTGGAATCACAGAGGATATGCTGAAGGCATCAATCAGGTACTTGCAGTTATTGGGTTCAAACATGAGTTGATGGTAGAGTTAGGGAAACTGATAAATTAAAGATTGGAGTGATGAAAATGAAATGGAGAATAATACATGAATGTGATTGTGATAATGGAGAACCTACACAATGGGCTTGCAAATTAACCGAAAACAGTCAGTTTGTTTGGATTGATAAAATTGGAGAATGTGCTTATGGAATTATAAATAAGGCAAGCGGAGATGATTATTTGTATGTGGCAGGTTCGTTACAAGGTGCGAAACGATGGGTTAGTAAGAATTTGATTAAAGTATTATAGGAAAGAGAGGTTGAGTGATATGGATAAAGAAAAAGCATTAGCAAAATTACGGGAAGCAAAACAAGAAGCATTAGTTAATTCAACTGCAATCAAAGTTGGTAGATTAGAGCTTAATGAAGCAATGAAGGCGTTGAGAACGGTAATTGCTTTACAAAATGTTTTAAAAGATGAGTGATGAAATAGCAATTTCATAATGAGGGTCTAATGGAGATTAGAGTGATTGATTGTGATGCGGTAGTAGGATTTGTTGATTATGGAACTATTGATAGCGAAAAGAATGGAGGTTGGTCAACTAAAATGCGATGCAGAAAATGTGGCGCTGCATGGTTGGCAGAGAATTATGCAAATGGAATTGAAACATGCCCAAAATGTAATGCAACTGGTGAAAAATATGTTATTACGGTTGAGTAAGTAATGGGAAGGATGGTTGATGAATTATGTTAAAAGTAAAATGTGTTAGCGCAAGAAAATTTATGATTCACCAGATTGAGGTTGGTAAATTTTATTATATAGATGAAGATTCAAAATGGAAAGATATAGATGGTAATGAATATGTAATGGTCTATCCTGATTCTTCAAAGGAACATACGATTGGAATGTTATTACTTTCTCATTTTCGAATGGAAGATGAATACGTATCAAAAAGATGATATAAAGTTGAAATGGCAAACGGAAGTGGTAGTTTTCCAGATAAATATGACACATATGAAGCAGCTTATGATGCAATGTGTAAGAATTATGTAAGGGAATTAAATGAAGGGTACAAGCCTACGTTGTACAAGATTGTTAGATACAATTACACAGAATGGAACGGAAGTAAAAATATAATGATTCAGCCATGTTGGAGTTAGGAGTGATGATATATGAATGATAAATATTTTAGGTATAGAATTGAAAAAAGCCCATTAGGGAATATGGGGTTACAGTTATTAGAAGCTCAAGAGAAATTAGTTTCTCAGGAATATGAAGTTGAGAATCTTAGAATTAAAGCAGCTATGTATAAAGCATATTTCTTTTGTAATTCTATATTAGCAGAAAAATTACAAAAACAAAGTGAAGAAAACAGAGATGCACTTATCGGAGAGTTTGATGGTTTTTCATATGCAAGTTGGAGAGCTGATGCTGCATATAGAACGCTTGAAAATATGTGTGATGAAGGACTATTAACTGAAAAAGAATATAGAGAATGCAAAGTATGAAACAAGAGTTTCTTTAGATAATTGGAGGAAGATTTATGAAATATAACAGTGATGAACAGAAAATTATTAATGAATGGTTGACTTTTGTTGGAGCACCATATTTGGTTGATGAAGAATTTTTTGAATATAAGGACGGGCAGTTACTCGAAATTGCAAAAGCAAAAGAAGATAGTCTACTAACATGGGATGAATGGCAGCATCTACAGACAATGATGGATATGGAAATTCCGTTAAAAATGTCCATTAGGTTTGTCGGTATTCTTTGGGAAAATGATATTGAAGTATTGGAAATGAATACTGATAAAAGTAAAGAATATGAAGATAAATGGAATAAAAATTTATCACAGGCTAAAGAATCTATGGAGCGATTTAAAATGGAGATGCTTGCTGAATTACAATGAAACGATGATTTACTGGTAAGATTGGAGATAAAAATTATGATAAAACAAATGTGAACATTATGCAGTTTTTTATAATTATAAAGAATATATGTTAGTTGTTGAAGTGAAGAAAGAATAAAACCCACTTTGATTGGAGGTAGATTATAAATGACAATAAATATAGAAAGTATAAATAAAAGTAGTTATTTTACTGATACGGAAAAAATTATTTTAAATAAGATGTTGTATTGGGAAACCAGAGGAAATGATAGTGCATTTATCCTTGTAAACGAAGGAGGTCTTATAGAACTTAATACCCACAAACTTTTTTCCGCAATAAATCATCTTGTGAATTTGAGAATATTAAAAAAAGAAACTGTGAAGCGATAGCATATGAATGGGACAACAAAGAAGAACTTTTTAATTATTTATAATATAGTGAAACGGAAATTTTATTAAAAAAGGAGTATGAATATGTTTTATGACGATGATTTGATAATTGGTAGAGTTCCTAAAAAGGTAAAAGAAAGAACAAAAGAAAATATGGAAGTATATAACATGACGTTATATGACGCATTTCAAGAAGCCACTAGGGAATTTGCAAAGACCGGAACAGAATTATGGAAAGCATGGTACTATGATGATTTTAGAAAATTTATTCCTAGTGTATATATTTCTGAATATTTGGATTTTTCGAAATATCCATTAAAATATGCGGGAATAACACAATGAAAAGCACATTTTGAAAGAAAAGGAGATATAAATGTTAGTATCTGAGTTAGTAGAAAAAAGTAAAAAGGATGCAGTTATTCAATACATAAAACTCTTAGGACAAAAAAATCCAGAAAACATCGTACAAGAAGGCAATGGTGTATTCTCTCATACCAATACAAGAGGAAAGAAACGAATTTTAATACCTTGCATTAGGTTTTCTGAGTATAAGAGAAAAGCAAAAGAATATCCAAAAACCAGAGTACAAAAATGTTTGGGATATTATGTATTAGAAGTAATACAATGAAGAGCGCGTTTTAAAATAAAGGAAAATATATTATGAATAATAAAATTTATGTATATGAAGGGAGATTGATATATGAGTACAAGATTCGAATTCCAGTTATCCAATGAAGATACTGAAAGATTATTTTATTTGAAACGAAAAGGAAAATTCAGAAATATGACAGGAAATGATTATGCAAAAGCTGTATTAGAAAATACATTGCGACACTTGTGTTTAACAGTGCCTGAGTATGATGAAACTGGAATGTAAATTATCAAACAATATATGGAAAAATGTGTGAATATATGATACAATATAATATGGATTATATGAACGGAGGCATGGTTATGATAGAGCTTATTAGTTGGACAATTGGACTTATTACTGCACATTTCATTTTACCAGCGTTGATTGAAATGTGGCTCACTCCACATGATAAACCAGAAGAAGATAGATTTGACGAATGTGGTTATTTAGTAGATAAGAACGGAAAAAGAATTAAAAAATAGAAAGGATGGTTGATAGTATGCTTGCAAGTTTATTGTTTTTTGGTGCGGTTGCAGTTAGTGGAATTAAATATGCGTACAGAAATAGTAAAGATTTATCAAAGCCATTTAGTTCAACAAATAAGGGAGAACCCTTATATATGGGACTTGATGGCAGATGGAGATCAAGAAGTGAAAAACTTGTATGGAAATCACAGCCAGATCAATTTGGAAATGATCATAATCTTTTAGTTGGAGAAAGAAGTGGAAAGGTTTATGAAGATTCTCATGATAATCAATTAAGATATTTGAATATTTATGATGAAAAAAATAAACGGGAAGCAATTCAGAATAATGAATTAGTTTACATGAAACATGATGATAGATTCGGAAAGGAAGTTCCTGTAGAACTTAAAACTGGAGAAATCATTGCTGCATATTATCATGTGGGTCATAGAGATGTTAATTCTTATAGAAAATTTTATTTAGAGCATAATATTCATAAAGTATCTGATGATCCAAGACATACACCAGATAAATATTGGTGTTTAAACTTACCTTTAAATTATAGATCGGATCAATCTAAAAAAGGAGATTGGGGGATTCCTATTACACAAGAAGAATATGAAAAATTAAAACTACATGCTAGGGGAGCGTCTAGCTGTCCTGATGATAATAAGATATGGAAAAAAATTGGTACAAAGGAAGATCCATACTATGAACAATCAATTAAAATTGAAGACCAACGAAAGAAAAATATTGAAAGGCATGTACGAAAAGATTTTGATGGATGTATTTTTTATTGTGTCGTGCTGAAAATGAATAAGTTTGAGTATTATGATAGATATTGTTATGATAATAATATAGAACCAAAAGATTATGGTGGAAATAGAAAAATTCACATAAAAAAATTCATTGAAGATGAAGATTTTGATTTTCATAGACCAGATGTGATGCTTGATAGTAATGGAAAATTTTGGTATTACGAAGATATACGTGAATGGATTTGTAATAAAAAGAACTGCGATCTTGAAGTAACAAAAGATACAATAGATGATACAGTTTTTCAGTTGTGTTTTAAAGACGTAACAGAAGAATGGATACAAAAAGAAATAGAACGTAGAATTGCTATTGATGAGTAAACTGATAATGTGGGGATGGTACAATTTGGTATCATCCTCATGTATGTTTATATTGAGTTATAAAGCGAAATAAGGTAAAATAGAGCATAGGATCGAATGGATAATAAATAAGGAGAAAAGCATGGATAAATATTATGTAGTAGAAAACAAGAATATTGGAGCAATTGGTAAACTAATGATGGTGGAATCTGTTATCTTTACTGGTACTAAGAGTGAATGTCTGCAATATGAAGAAGTAAAAAGAAGAGAATATATAGATAGAACGGTAATCGATTGTTTTACTATCTCTGAAAAAGAATACAAGAAATTGGAAGAAATAAAAGAATTCTGGGATAGTCTTTCTCCAGAAAAGAAAAAGGAAGTAATTGTTGTAAATGGAAAGAAATATAATAAGGCGCTGTACGAACACAGTAAGAGAAAAGAGGAATAAACGTGACCAATTATGAGAAATTCCAAAAGTTAAGTATTAACCAGTTAGCACGTATTAACGTAAAACCATACGTTGATTCTTCAGATGAACGCAGGAGGATGTATAGAACTACAGATAATACTATACTTCTGGACAGAAAAGAAGCGGAAAAGTATGAACGTGAATGGTTAAGTAAGACTGTAAATGAAGATGTATTTAATGATTTATTAGCTAGGTAAGGGTGTGATAATATGGAAGAATATAATGGTGATATCATTAGATTAGATAGACTTATTGAATTTTTGCCTGATGAATTTTGGATTTGGGACGAAACTGAAAATATTACTTTAGAAGATATCTCCGTTGCTATTCATGATGGACTGCCGGAAGTAAATGAGCCATATAGAGATACATGGAAACATCCTGCATTAGAAAAGAAATCAAGAGAATGGCATATTGGTAGAATTATTTATTTTATCAATCATCCAACGGAGATTAGGGATATTTATCTTGAGGAAGAATGTTGGGAAGGTTTTATTCTCCCAAGTACAACTATTAATGATGGTTGGCATAGATATGCCGCGGCAAGATGGTTATATGATCAAGGCAAAATGTCAACAGTTCATTGTCAATATGGTGGAAGAGAAGATATTTTAGATTATTTAAAGGGAACTACGGATGAATATTTGATGGAAGCAATTTAGGAGGACTAATCATGATGATTAACGTTGAGTTTAACGGAGGACAGGGAAGAAAGATAAATGCAGCAGTTAATTATATGCTTGCAGAGGTTGATGGGATCGAGCTGTATGCAGAAATGGAAATCCCAGAAAATGCTAATCCAGATGAATATGGATATGACGAGCTGAAAGATGAGATAATTAAACAGGCAAAGGAAAACAAGATTGATACATCGTTATTAAAGTTTTGGTGGAATTAATTACAAAAGATGAATATAATAGAATGTGGACTGTTCCAGAAACATATAGTTGTATATGCGATATAGATATGTATAAAGCTTTATGTAATGGAGAAGTAGAATGAATGATTCAGATAAAGAGAGAATGAATATGGAAGAGATGAAATGCTACCATGGACTTGTTGAATTAAGGGAGATAAAACATTATAATTGTCTAGAGCTTGATGATGAAGGATAAATAGGTAGCAGATAATATAAGACTACTGGTAAATCTAGTAGTCTTATATTATAATTGAGAATTAGTATTGGAAATTTACCGAAAAGGGGTAAGATATGAAAAATATTTTTGCGATTGCATACATGGATGAAAATGGAAATGGATTTACTGAGAATGAACCTTGGATCGATGGAGAATATTCAACTATTCCAGAGATAAGGGAAAGGGCGGTAGAATTATTTCAGGATGGCATGACAAATATAATTCCATTTGAGGTCGTAGATGAAATAGAATCATATTCATGGGACTACGTAAAGAGACATAGAGTAAAAGGTTGGGTATGATGAAAAGAGAAGAATTATGTATAGAAATGACAGTAAACGGGCATAAGGGAAATGCAGAAGTCAAATGGTTCCCTGAACATTGGGATTACGACCAGCAATGTACTCGACAAGGAGAATATAAAGTCTTTATCAGTGTACCATTCCAAGATTCTCGTTGGGAAAGTTTATTTGTTTTTGATGAGAATAAAAGAGAAGTAGCTATTGAGAAAGCTTATGATCATTTAAATTCTGCATTAAAAAGATGTACTTTATTTTAAAAAGAAAAGAATACAAATATATTTTTGCTTATGCAAAATTTGGAAGGAGAATATTTTATGGACAAAGAGAAACTGATTTTAGAACTACCAAGTGAAGACATTGATATGATTATTGATACCTTGGATAGATATGCGGATATTCAGATAAACGCAGGTATTTTGGATAAAGGATACCAGTTGGATAGAATATGTGATGAAGTAAAAGATATGAGGGAAAGGGACAATTCCATAAAAGAGACAAGTAAAAACTCATATGAAGAAATGTCGGATAAAGAACTTTCTGAGATTATAAAAGATATATTCGAAGCAAGAGAAAAAGGAACTTATGCAAAGAGTTTAATTTCATATGCTAAAAAATTGCAGGAGGAGCTAAGTTTAAAGATGCTTCCGCTGTATAGTCTTTATGATATGGCATACTATGATTTTGTGACGGTTATCATGAAACGTTTCATGGAAAATGTATCTAAATTAGAAAAATGATTTTTAGAAGAAATAATAGTTTCATATGGGAAAAGGAAAAGAGGACTGAAGATATATCAGTCCTCTTTTTGATGTAATTTTGGATCATCTGTGCGTCCAACAAGATAGTCAATGGAAACATCAAAGTAATCAGCGAGTTTAATCAGCATATCAAGGCTCGGTTTTTTGTTTCCATTCTCAAAATTACCAATAGTTCCTCTTGTAGATTCAATTTCTTTACCAAGCTGCTCCATAGTAAGACCATTAGAAGTTCTTAATTCCTTTAGTCTTTCAGAAAAACTTGGAAAAAAGAATAAAAACATAAAATCACCTCTTGACATAAGTATTCAAATAGAATACAATAATGATGTATTCAAACGGAATACATAACTGGAAAGGAGATAATTATGAACCAGCTAAAACAAATCCGTTTGGAAAATAAATGGACTCAACAATATGTGGCAGACAAAATTGGTATTACAAAATCTGCATATTCAAACATTGAGAATCAGAATAGAAGTCCATCACTAAAAGTAGCCATTCAATTACAAAATTTGTTTGGTCTATCAATTGAAAAACTGTTGGAAAATAAGAATAGCAACCCTACACCGACCAAAGTTTAGAAGTTGCCATTCCACCCGATTTGAACTTAGTTCGAAGTCAATTATATTCTATCGTACTTTCTGGACTATTTCAAGTCAATTTTCCAAAAGAATTGCACCTTGAAAACCAAATAAAGGATTGGCTATCTGTAAAAGCTGTCGTGATGGAGTTGGAATACTCTCGATAGTCTGCGAGCAAAATGGAGAATATAACATTAGAAGGCTATCAATAAATTTATTTAAGAAAGGAAGACACGATATGAATAAGATTCAGGAATTTTTTAGTGAGCAGTTTGGAACTGTTCGTACAGTAAATGTAAATGGACAAGTTTATTTTGTCGGAATTGATATTGCAAGAGCATTGGGATATTCAAATGCAGCAAAAGCAGTATCAACACATTGCAAGAGAGCTTTTAAAACAGAAATTGATGTGAGTTCCCAAAATGGGAAGGCACATAAAGCAAGAAATTCACAGGAGATGTTGGTAATTTCAAAGTCAGATATTTACAGATTAATTGTAAAATCGAAACTTGAATCAGCAGATCAGTTTGAATCATGGATATTTGATGAAATCTTACCAAGAATTGAATCAACGGGTGCATATATTGAAGAAGGCAGAGAAGAGGAAATGGTACAGAAGTATTTTCCATCATTCTCAAAGGAAGTTCAAACTGAAATGGTTAATGATTTGATTAAGCAGAATAAGGAACTGAAAGAGTTCTATGATGACCTGATGAATACAGAAGGACTTATGAGTATTAACACAATGGCAAAGGAACTTGGTATTGGAGAATACAAGCTGTTTGCTTTTCTTAGAAATAAGAAAGTATTCTTCTACGATAAGGATATGGTTAATGTACCTTATGAGAGATTTAGAAAAGAAGGCAAATTTGCCGTAAAGGAAACACCTTGCCATGATGGAAATATCAGATCTGTTACATATGCAACTAAGAAGGGACTTGATTATGTAAGAAAACTTCTTAGAAAGAACGGTTACTATCCTGTGACTGAATAAATGATAATCTGAGTGCTGATATGAAGCATTCGACTTGTTCTATACTTCTCAAGCCAAAAGAAGTAGTGTATAATAAAGAAAGCGAGTGATGAATATGAAATATGGAGATATTGTTGTATATAAAAATCAGATTGGAACAGTAGTAAAAAGCGAAAATGATTTTAAGTTCCATCCATGTAATTATGAAAGTTGTTATTTTAGCGAGTTAGATACAGTTACTGACAGTGATGTAAGAGAAGCGACACCTGATGAAAAACTGGAACTGATAGAAAAAGAATTTACATGGGGTAATGTGATTAAGGTTCATTGCATTGGAGAATATCAGATTGTAGAGTATATTGGTAAAAGAGATAAGAAAACATTTTATCACGGATACATTAACTACAGTGATATAAACCATTCATATTTATCTCTTGATTCTGCATTAATTGGATGTATTGGATATAAACATGAGGGTGGAAATGGTAGAGCATCAATGTATTTTGAGAAAATGATTGGACTGGAATAGATCTATTTGAAGATTGGAGTGGTTATTTGAAATTGTTAATAAAAGGTGATAAACGTACAAGGAGTCGCGTATATAACAAGATTTTTAATATCTGTGACAAATACACAACATTTTTTAAAACGGAAACAGATAGTGAATATGAAACAGTAGATGGATATGTTGTAGAATTTGATTGTCCACCAGATGCAGAATTTGAAATTTCAGAATTAAAGAATGTTGATGTGATATGAATCAAAAGCCAATGAATCCAAGTTTTCTTGTGGATGGAAAGGAACTAATAATATGAATGATATTTTGGAACAGCGATTAGCTGCAAAGAAGCGAGATTTGGAAAATCAACAAGAATATTTCAGAATTGATATGAAAAACATTGAACAATCAAATTATGAAGACAATGCCATTAACGCATTATTATACATGAAGAAACTGAAAACGGAAATTGCAGAGTTAGAGTTAATGATGCAGTTGAAAAAGACAAATGGACTCTAAGTTTACTATGGAAGGAGAATAGAATATATGGAAAACGAATATAAAGTAGAAGAAACAAAATTTGGAACAAAAATAAGCCATCCTAGTTATGGTACTTTGTTATTTAACAGAGCTTATGGTGGAAAGACAGCATTATTCGGAAGCAGCATTGAACATAGTAATGTAATTACAATGGAACTTAGACATGCTAATATCACAAGAGAATTAAATCGTGACGATATTTTTGGAGATAAGCCTATTGTAAAAGTTGAAATGAGTTATTCACAATTTGCTGAGGCAATTACATCTTTTGGACAAGGAACAGGGATTCCAGTAACAATTCGCTATACTGAAAAAGACGGGAAAATACCTCCGTGTGATTTTGTTAGCAAAAGAGAACAGTTCACAGGAGAATTTAAAGAACAGACTGATAAGGCAATGGAAAAGTCAAAAGAATTAATAAATGAAGTTGCAGAATTGTTTTCTTCAAAAAAGACACTTACAAAGGCAGATAAAGAAAATATTTTAAAAAAGCTCAATATGTTAAATTACGATATTGGAAGCAATATTGGATTTATTGCAGACCAGTTTAATGAACAGATGGATAAAACGGTTATGGAAGCAAAGGGAGAAATTGAGTCATTCTGTCAGAACAAAATCAATGCAATTGCTAATGCGTCATTGGTAGAACATAGAGAAGAGTTTCTAAAATTGGAAAATCCAGTTGATATTGAATCAGAATAAGGTAAAGAAATTTAACTTTTAAAGGAGCGAGAATAAGAATATGTTGGGTAGGATACCTATTAAAGAAAATATAAATAATGCGAGAAAAATACTGTGTGTAAGTCGCGTATTTGGAGAAATACTTGTTGATAAAGACGAATTAAAAATACTAAACAACGACAAAGACATCACCAATAAATGTAAAGATGTTGATTCAAATAGTTTAACTCTAGGAAATGTATTATACAAAATGCTTAACAGTCAAATAGATGAAGAATGCAGAGAATATATAAGAGAATTTAATGGTATCAAGTTATATTAAATGGAAATTCGACTTTCATTTGGTCGATACCGTAGGAGAAACAATATATGAAATGTAAAGAGTGTTTGTATTGTACATGGGCTTGTCCCGGATGGATGTGTATGAATCGTAACCATCCTCAATATAAAGAAGATAGTGATGAGTCATTGGCAGTACAGTTAGATGATTGTTGTGAATTGTTTATAAATGGCGAAAATGATTATAAGAGATTTTTAAAAGAAGAGGTAATATAAATGGAAGAAAAATTTTTATATGTAGTGAGTGATTTTAATGATTATGTGTATGTAGTAAGGGCAACGTCAAGAGAGAATGCAATGGATTTAGTGAATTATTATACTGGACAGGATAAAGAAGATTGGATTGTAAACGTAGCAGATAATGATGATGGAAAAATAATAGAGTAAGAAATGACGATTTCTTGGTAAATAGATTGGAGATGATTAAATGGCGAGAAAGAAAGTAAATAAAGAATTAACCATAGAAGAACAGTTACAGCAAGAAAGAGAAAATGAATTAAGTTTTATTAAAGATGAAGTGTCACATCTGAATGAACCAACTTATAGATTTGAAGTAGGAGATAAGGTAAAATATGGTGCATTAAAAGACTGTACAGTAAAAGAAGTGTTATATGATGGGAAGGTGTACGGATTACATTGTATTTCTACTGAAGAAAATTATGGAAATCCTTATGATAGAGAAGTATATAGAGTTGTTGGATGGACTAGCGTTAGACCGCTTACTAATGGGGATTCAAGGTTTAGTAAAAATCAGGATGTAAAAATCAATTTTGTCAATTCAATGATTGAGTCTCTTATCCATAAATATTATGCATTTGGAGTAGATATGAATCCTGAATATCAGAGAGGGTATGTTTGGGAATTAGAAGACAAACAGTTACTTATAGATAGTATTTTTAATAATATTGATATAGGTAAATTTGCTTTTATTCATTTGGATGATAAGAAATGGGCTGAGACAGGTAATAGATATGAAATACTTGATGGTAAGCAGAGATTAAGCACAATTATTGATTTTTATGAAAATAGATTTCCATATAACGGAGTTTATTACAATGACTTATCGGCTAAAGATAAGAATGTTTTCTTAAACCATAATATTGTGCAAGGAGAAGTAAGAGAGGCAGATAGAAAGGCAGTATTAAAATATTTCTTAATGCTTAATAGAACTGGAAAGTCAATGGATCAGTCGCAGCTTGATAAAGTTGAGAAAATGTTAGAAGAATAACCCAAAGAAAAATTGCTTTCAAGGCAGAATGGAGATGGTTATGTGAAAAGAATTAAAATGAAAAATAATACAACAAAATTTGTGTGGGATGGAGATAACTGTGTAGATAAATATACAGAGTTTATAGAACAGTATTATTACGACTCAGAAGAAGAAAGAATGGAACATAAAAAAGAAATGGAATCAAATGGATGGAATGATTCTGGTCAGGTTATGGAAATGGTAAGTGGTTCTTTAATGCCATGGGCAAAAAATCCTCCCGTACATGTCTGGTTCGGAAGTTACTATAAAACAATTAGAGAGTAGATGAAAGATTGTTTCTTTTTCTTTTTATGATTCAGGAGTGATTTTATGGGAATGGAAATAGAAGTTATTGCTACAACATGGTATACGGTACATCTAAGTGGTGAAGATGTAGAGAAAGTAAAACAATGGATAAAGGATCATGAAGATGATTTGCCAAGTTTTGACATGAAAGAGAATATATCAGAAGCAGTATATAAATTATATGCAAACGGTGAAATTTCTTTTTATGATGATGGAAAATGCACAGAAAGCGATTTTAATACAGAGGATGTCAGATGGTCAGAGCTTGAAGAAAGAGAACCGGAAGAGATATTGGAATATTAAGAAAATTGTTTAAAATCTGTGAGGGATGAAAATGAATAGAGTTGTAAAAATTCTAATGCAAAGAGATGATTTATCTCAAGCTGAAGCAGAAGAGTTATTAAGGGAAGTTAGGTATATGTTGGAAGAGTGTAATTATGATCCAGAAGAATCAGAGGATATTATTTCTAGTGAATTAGGACTAGAGCCAGATTATATTATGGATATTTTATTTGATTAAGAGAGTGGATTTTCTACTCTCTTAAATTGTATTTTGGAGAATATATAAATGAGATGTAAGAATGGAAACCCAAAGAAACAAAGTAGATTTATTTGTTTACATTGTATGAGAGAAAATATGCTGGGGTTTGGAGTACAGAGAGTACATGGACAACGAGAAAAGTATCATATTAAAGATTTACATTGTATCAATCCAGAATGCCGGGATATGGAAATTACGAAAAATATAGAGGTTAGGTGGTGTGATAATTATGAAGAGGTTTATAAAGTAGCAAAAGAAATCAGAGATAAATATTATTTAGATTAGAAAGGGGTAGATTTTATGTTTTATAAGGAAGAGTTACAGAAGAAAAATGCAGAGAAGCTTGAAGAGAAGTTGAAAGAATATGGAATCCCTGAGTTTACGTGGAAGTTTTTTAGAGCAAAGATTAAGAGTAAAGCTGCTGCGTTGAAATATTTATCTATGATTAAAAATTTTCTACTTTATGCTCTGGAAAACAATTTGATTCAAAAAACAGAAATTTCTGCACTTGAGCCACAGGATTTTAATAATATCATGGCAGAGGATATTACAGAATATCTTGAAATACAGGAAATGAATGGAGTTTCACCAACTACATTAAACACAAAGAAAAATGTGTTAAGAAGTTTCTGGAATTATTTAGCACGTTTAAGCGAAACGAATATTGATAGAGATTTCTTCGAAGATGTAACATATGAAGGAATTTCTTCTAGTAACGGACAGAATGTAATCGAGAAGTTTCCTCTTCAAAGTGAACTTGATGAAATGGAGAGTAAAATATTAAAAATTAGTAATGATTTTACAAGAAATAGAAATCTTACAATTTTTAGTATTTTAAAAGGAACTGGTTTGAGGAAAAGTGAGTTGATTGGATTAGACATACAAAACGTATGTTTGAATGCGGAAATTCCTTATATTAAAGTGATTGGAAAAGGAAAATACAGAGAAGAAGAGGCTAGAACAGTATATTTGAGTGGTAGTGTTAATGATGATTTGAGTAAATGGATTAATTATAGAAATGATATGGCTGATATTCATAAATGGGATACAAATGCTTTGTTTGTTAATATAAACGGAGAAAGATTATTAGAACGTGGAGTCGATGGTATTTTTAATAGATATGGAGACAGAATTACTCCACATATGATGAGACATTATTATATTTCTGTTACCAGAAAAATTGATGAAGTGTTTACAAAGCAGCAGGTAGGTCATGCTTCACTTGGAATCACAGAAGGTACTTATACTAATGCTGTATATGATAAGAAGGATATTTTGGCGAATATGTAAGCGATACTTATTCAGTATCGCGTGGAGAAATGGAAATATCAAGATCTAAAGCGTCACATATTTGATACAAAGTTAGTAGTCTTGGATTATCGCTGTTTAAAATTTTACCAATATTAGATTGGCTAGTGTTGATTTTCAAAGCAAGATCCTTATTTATTATATTGTTAGAGAGCATATACTTTTTTATCTCTATCATTAATTCTTTTGGAGTTTTACAAATCATACAATTCTCCTTTCG
>NZ_QUFZ01000026.1:0-32197 GCF_003478725.1 Clostridium sp. AF22-10 | reverse complement strand
CCTATGAAACAAAAAACGCTCCGCGAGGATGCGCACTCGCGCGAAGCAGAAACATGTCGCAAGCGACCGCGCTCGGCGCGAGAATGTGCCAAGGCACATTCTTTTTCATGTTTCATAGGAAATTGTGTCCTATGAAACAAAAACACTCGCATGGATGCATGTCTGGCGCGAAGAAAGACAGCTGCCAGAGCAGGTGTATCTTGGCAAGGGGCTCCAGGAAACAGAATATTTATGAAGGAAAACAAAATTAACAGGAGGAACAACATGGAATTTTTATGGGAAGGCGTCATGGCGATCACGCCGCAGCAGTTTGTGATGTATCTGATCGGCGGGCTTTTGATCTGGCTGGCGGTCAAAAAGGAATACGAACCCGCGTTGCTTCTGCCGATGGGATTCGGCGCGATCATGGTAAACCTGCCATTATCCGGCGTCATTAACCAGGTGACGGAGGGCATCGGGGAGACACAGGGTATTATACAGTGGCTGTTTGAGACGACGATCAGCGCATCGGAGGCGCTTCCGATTCTGCTCTTTATCGGAATCGGGGCAATGATTGACTTTGGACCGCTTCTGTCACAGCCGATCATGTTTTTATTTGGTGCGGCGGCGCAGTTTGGCATTTTCTTTGCGATCTGTGCGGCATCGCTGATGGGATTCGAACTCAGGGATGCGGCGTCGATCGGAATCATCGGTGCGGCGGATGGACCGACTTCCATTCTGGTTTCCCAGATCATGCATTCCAACTATGTGGGCGCGATCGCGGTGGCGGCGTACTCCTACATGGCGCTGGTGCCAATCATCCAGCCATTTGCGATCCGTCTGGTGACGACGAAAAAAGAACGCCGGATTCACATGACCTACAGTCCGAAAAATGTGTCCAAAACGACCAAGATCGCATTTCCGATTGTAGTTACTATCATTGTCGGACTGATTTCTCCGGCATCGGTGGCGCTGGTCGGATTTCTGATGTTTGGAAACCTGATCCGCGAGTGCGGCGTGCTTCCGGCACTTTCCCAGACGGCACAGAACGAGCTGGCAAACCTGATTACCCTGCTGCTTGGCATCACGATTTCGTTCAGTATGCGTGCGGACGCGTTTGTGCGGATTGACACGCTTCTGATTATGGGAATCGGTCTAATTGCATTTATCTTTGATACGATCGGCGGTGTGCTGTTTGCTAAATTTATGAACCTGTTTTTGAAGACGAAAATCAATCCGATGATCGGTGCGGCGGGCATTTCCGCATTCCCGATGTCCTCACGCGTGGTGCAGAAGCTGGCGATGGAGGAGGAAAAGGGAAATATTATCCTGATGCATGCGGTCGGCGCCAATGTATCGGGGCAGATCGCCTCGGTCATCGCGGGCGGACTGGTCATTAAGCTGGTAAGCCAGTATTTGTAATATAGGTCTGTCGGGCAGATAAAATGGAAAAGGAAGGCTGCACTTGAATGATGAAAAATCAAGAGACAGCCAGTGCACTGATTGAGATGGAGGAAAATATCGGATGTGGAATAATTTTTTGATTTCGCTGGCAATTATGGGAAAAGGAATGGCGGGAATTTTCGTCGTTGTCCTGATTATTACGGCAGTGGTGCTGATTTTAGGTAAGTTAAAGTAAAATATAAATTGGAAAAAGTATCTTTCTTTTTTCTTTCAGTTTTATGCAGTTCGTTGACATTCGACAGAGGTAAATCTATAATAGAAACATTGTTTGTAAGAGTTTGAAAGGGCCAGAAGGAGACATGAGAATGAGTCAACGAAATAAAATTCAGCGCCTGCTGCGAAAAGGCGCTTTGGCAACTTGTTTATCCCTGTCAGTTGTGTGCAGCAGCTTATCGGCAGTTACAGCGTATGCAGGACCGGCGGATGATCCGGCAGCGGCAGCACCAGTGATCGGACCGGGCGGTCCGGGAACCACGAACGCGAATGCGGGACAGCAGGCGGATAATTCCTATTATAATCAGACGTTATCCAATCCGGTTGTCAATCCGGTGGACAAGTATTCCTATAGCCAGATGGTAAACGATATTTCGGCGCTGGCAAGCGTTATCCGGGAACGGTGACAGTGAAATCGATCGGAAAATCGGCGGACGGACGTGATATCTACGATGTGATTGTCGGCAATCCGAACGCATCCAAGAAGATTCTGTTCCAGGGGGCGATTCATGCCAGAGAGTATATCGTTGTACCGCTGATGATGCAGCAGCTCGAGTATCTGGCAGCTGGATTTACGAATAATGGTACCTATATGACGCAACCGCTTTCTAACATATTGGGACAGGTGGCATTTCATTTTGTGCCGATGCTGAATCCGGATGGAGTCACGATCAGCCAGATGGGCGAGAATGGTATTCAGTCGGAGGAACTGCGCCAGACGATGCAGGCGGCGTACGCGGCGGACAAGGCATCCAGCCGGACAACGGTCAGCTATGAAGAGTATATGAGACGCTGGAAGGCGAATGCACGCGGTGTCGATCTGAACTATAACTTTGCAGCAAACTGGGAGGGAATCAATGTGTCTTTAACCCATCCGTCTGCAAATGGTTATAAGGGAACCAACCCACTGTCAGAGCCGGAGAGCCAGGCAATCGCGAACTTGATTCAGGGAACGGGATTCAATGCGGTTATCAACTATCATGCGATGGGAAATGTGATTTACTGGGATACGCAGAACAACCAGAAAGCGGCAGAGTCCAAGGCGCTGGCAAACGCTGTTCATGCCTTGAATGGTTATTCCGTTCTTGGAAGCAAGGGCGTCGGCGGCTTGAAGGACTGGCTGCAGCAGGCAGCAGGCATCCCTGGTATCACGATCGAGGTAGGACGTTCCACCTGCCCGGTATCTTTCTCGGAATATCCGGCGATCTGGAACCAGAATAAGGCAGTCCCGGCAACGCTGGGATATTATGTGGCGACACATTGATGATGGAATAAAATGAAGATTAGATAGAAAAAGGATGTGCGACTGGAGTTGGAAGTGGTCGTGCATCCTTTTTTGTTGTGTAAGAATAAAGAGTTAGTGTTTGTGAGTTGGTTCACTATTTGGGTTATCAGTTCTTCCTATGAAATAAAAAATGCTCCGCGAGGATGCGCAGTGATTCTGATAGGAATATGTCAGCTTCGCTGACAGAATCACGCGTCAAGTCTCACGGACGTTCGACTTGAAATGAAAAATTTTGCATGATTGACTTTGACGAATAAAATCCTTATAATAAAACCAAGAACAAAGAAACCAAGAAAACGAGAATACAAAGAAAAAATAGACATATAATAAAAAAGAGGGAGTGAAGCATGTCAACATCGGTAATAGAAAGAGGCAATACAAAGATGAATCGGAAAATTCTCAGTATTTCGTCCAAAAGGCAGGTGACGATTCCACAGAAGTTTTATCAGTTACTCGGTTTTGGGGATGAGGCAGAATGTGTGATGCGTGATGGAGAGCTGATTATTCGTCCTATTAAGGTATCGTCAGGCGGTGAATTTGCAGAACAGATTTTAGCAGAGCTGATCAGGGAAGGTTTATCTGGAGAAGAACTTCTGACAGAATTTAAAAAGCGTCAGGCGCAAATGAGACCGGCAGCGGAGGCGATGCTAACGAAAGCAGAAGAGATTGCAGAGGGAAAAGCAGATTATACAACTTATGAGGATATTTTTGGAATGGAGGATTAGTTTATGCTGCCAGTTCGATTTAATCCTCCTGCCGCAAAGTACATTAAGAAGCTGAAGGACAAGAAGTTAAAAAGACTTTATCAGGAGGCAGTTGATAAGATTTGTGAAGATTATACAGTTGGGGAACTAAAAACTGGAGATTTAGCCGGGTTTTATGGTTATGATATCTATTATAATAAAACGAATTATGAACTTGCATATACCGTTGAATGGGTAGATGGAGAAATGATAATCGTTGTTATGGCTGGAACAAGAGAAAATTTTTATGATGAATTGAAGCGTTACATAAAAAAGTGACATACTGGGAAAGAACGTGCGATTGAAAGTAGAGACTGACAATGACATGTTCTATTTTTGAGCATTTCCCTCTTTGCTTTGGAACAAATCGACAAAAACAGGAAACTAAAATTATACAAAATGGAAAATATATTCTTTTTATAAAAATATGGTTTGCAAATTCTGAAATACGATTTTATATAAAATCACAAAAGGGACATTAATTAGAGATGTACAACTGAACACCCGATAAAACAGGGCTGCCGTTATTCCTCAAACGGCAGCTCTTCTTTTCGCAAAAATGTCCGGATCGACTCGTCCCACTCGCGTTCCAGCGTCTTGTCTAACGTAAATTGGTTGAGCGACAGCCCGGTGGCACAGCTTAAATGCTGATTTTCATAATGAATATTTAAGAACAGTCCGCCGACCTGCTCCGGGAGCCATTGGCTTTTGCGGGCGGTCAGAAACTGTTCGGTGGCAGCTTTCGGAAGCTTCAAAATGATGGAGAAGCGCTCCGGAAGCTTTTTTCCTTTTATGAGGGAAAAACAGAACGGGCGCAGAGTTTTCCAGGTTGAATATTCTTCAATCTGCCCCTCGGCACGCTCTTCTTCGGAATAAAAGCTTTTATGGACGCGTCCGTCGATGGAGAAGGTGTTGAACGTCACGATCTCCGCTTCCTTGAGCAGAAAGCGGTCAAATGTCTCTCCAATGAACAGTTTCTTGGTAAATAATTTTATATCACAGATATTGCAGGCAATCATATGTGTCCTCGCTGAGATGGTAAATTCGTTATTTTCTGTGTAATGTAGAAACAATAACGTAGATTCTATTTTATCGCAGGCGGGAAGGGGACGCAAGTGACTTCTTATTGGCAAGACGGAGAATTTTAAAATCTTATTAGCACTCAACAAAAATGAGTGCTAATTTTCTATTGACATCTTGGAACGCTGGTATTAAAATAAGAGTCACGGTGATGGAAAATCACAAAAAAAGAATTTTACAAGCGTATATTTATGTAGCTGGATAGCAGGATTGGACGCGGCAGAGTGAAACTGCCAGACTCCATTTCCGGGAGCGGATATCCACTGTATTTTGCAATCAAAAGGAGTGTATAGATATGGCAGCAAAAACAGGAAGTTTATCAATCAACAGCGAGAATATTTTCCCGATTATTAAGAAATGGCTTTATTCCGATCATGATATTTTCTATCGTGAGCTGATTTCCAACGGATGCGACGCGATCACGAAGCTGAAAAAGCTGGCGCTGATGGGCGAGTATGAGGAGCCGGGGGAGACGGAGTATAAGATTCAGGTTACCGTTAATTCCGAGGACAAGACGATCACCGTCGAGGATAATGGTATCGGTATGACTGCCGAGGAAGTGGAAGAGTACATTAACCAGATCGCATTTTCCGGTGCACAGGATTTCCTGGCAAAATATAAGGACAAAGCAAACGAAGACCAGATCATCGGTCATTTCGGTTTAGGTTTCTATTCTGCATTCATGGTAGCGGACAAGGTTACGATCGATACTCTTTCTTATAAGAAAGACGCAGAGCCGGTTCACTGGGAGTCTGAGGGCGGCACTGAGTTTGCGATGGATAAGGGCGATAAGGAAGGCAATGGTACCAAGATTGTCCTTTATTTAAATGAAGACAGCACTGAGTTCTGCAATGAGTATCGCGCACGTGAAGTCATCCAGAAGTACTGCTCTTTCATGCCGGTTGAGATTTACCTGAAAAATGCAACGGCAGAGCCGGAGTATGAGACGATCGAGAAGGATCAGCTGACCGACAAGGACACTATCGTTGAGACGGTGGTCGAGGAAGCAAAGACCGAGGAAAAGGAGAGAGAGGACGGCACAAAAGAGACCGTGGAGGTATCTCCGAGAACCGAGAAATATAAGATCCTGAAACGTCCGGTGGCACTGAATGACATTCACCCGCTGTGGAACAAGCATCCGAACGAGTGTACCGAGGAAGAATACAAAGAATTTTACCGCAAGGTATTTATGGATTACAAGGAACCGCTGTTCTGGATTCATCTGAACATGGATTATCCGTTCAACCTGAAAGGTATTCTGTACTTCCCGAAGATCAACATGGAGTACGAGAGCATTGAGGGCACCATCAAGCTGTACAACAACCAGGTATTTATCGCGGATAATATCAAGGAAGTTATTCCGGAGTTCCTGATGCTCTTAAAGGGTGTGATCGACTGCCCGGATTTGCCGTTGAATGTATCGAGAAGTGCGCTGCAGAATGATGGATTTGTAAAGAAGATTTCCGATTACATCACCAAGAAGGTAGCGGACAAGCTGACCGGTATGTGCAAGACTGACCGGGAGACATATGAGAAATATTGGGATGATATTGCTCCGTTCATCAAATTTGGCTGCTTAAAGGATGAGAAATTTGCTGAGAAGATGGATGACTACATCATTTACAAGAATCTGGACGGAAAATATTTGACGCTGAAAGACTGCATGGATAAGGCGAAAGAGGAAGGTCATGAGAACCAGATCTACTATGTAACAAATGAGAAAGAGCAGAGCCAGTACATCAACATGTTCAAGGCAAACGGACAGGATGCGATCATCATGTCTCACAGCATTGATAATCCATTCATCAGCCAGGAAGAGCAGAAGCATGAGAACCTGAAATTCCTGCGTATTGATGCCGATGTCAATGACACGCTGCGCGAGGAAGTGAAGGAAGAGGACAAGGAAGCGCTCAAGAAACAGGAAGAGACGCTGACAGAGACCTTCAAGAAAGCACTGGGCGATGATAAGCTGCAGGTAAAGGTTGAGAAGCTGAAGGATGCTGAGATTTCTTCGATGATCACCCTGTCGGAGGAAACACGCCGTATGCAGGATATGATGAAGATGTACAACATGGGCATGGACGCGTCGATGTTTGGCGGCAGCGGTCAGGTGCTGGTACTCAACGCGAACAACAAGCTCGTTCAGTACGTCTTAGAGCACACGGATGGCGAGAATACGCCGAAGATCTGCGAACAGCTCTACGACCTGGCACAGCTCAGCCACGGTTCCCTGACACCGGAGCGCATGACGAAGTTTATCGCACGGTCGAATGAGATTATGGGTATGATGCTGAACTAAGGGCGTCTGGTTTAGGAATGTTTTATATAGGAAAATATGTTAAAATATCATATATGATATGATAACGGAGCTGCTGCACGTAAATGTGGCAGCTCTTTTATTAGCTGTCATAAGAGAGCAAATGGGATTCACTATTTCACGAATTTAGTATTTATGATAGAATAGGAGCACTTAGCAAGGTTTTTTCAGATTTGACGGGGAGGTGCGTGTATGTTTGGAATCGGAGGATGGAAACAGGTTGGCGCGACGTTTGATATGAAACGGCAGGCGGCGATCCGGGAGCAGCTGGAACAGGCGGGAATTGAGTATCAGGTCAAGATGCAGAACCGTCTGAAATCGGGCGTGCTTTCCGGCAATCAGCGGGCGAGGCTGGGAAGTGCGGGAGAAAATGCGGCATCGGAACGGGAATATCTGTTTTATGTGCAGAAAGCAGAGGAGGAAAAGGCGCGCCGTGTGATAGAAAGCGCCGGAAGATAAAACAGGTATTTTCTGGGAATGAAAGACCTGAATGACGAAGGAGAGAAAATGGGAGAGGGAAAATGGAATGAATCGGATCTTTGGCAGCGGGAGGCAGAAGAAAATGGTCTGCAAACGGAACCTGAGCTGCAGAATGCGATTCAGAGTCCGAAACAAATCCGAAAAACCTGCCGCCGCGAGGTGCGCCGTGTCTGCAATGTCCTCGGCTGGGCGCTGGCATTTTTCAGCGTGATGACGGTGCTTGTCAGCATACTTCTGGAAGTGGCTGGCAACGTATGGGCGGACGGAGGCGTGATCAGTACGTTTTTGAACCGGATGGTAAATGCAGCGTGGTATGAAGACGGTGGAAGCACGCTGATCATCTATGCGCTGGTTCTTCCATTCGTATTTTTAATTCTGCGCCTTGTCCCGGAAGAACGGGCAGAGAAAATGAAGATTAGTTTCCTGCAGTTCTGTATGTTTTTTATTTTGGCACAGGGATTTGGAACTATCTTTAACCTGCTGGGAAATGCAATCAATGATGCGGTGGCGGCAAGTAGCGGCGGCGATGCATCCGCGATGAACCCGGTCAACGAGATGCTGGATTCGCTCTCGCCGGTAATGATTTTATATGTAGGGTTTTTAGGCCCCATTATTGAGGAATATATCTTTCGATGGAAACTCTTAAACCGATTGCGCCGTTTTGGCGATAAGGCGGCGATCACCTACACGGCGCTGATGTTTGGTCTGATGCACGGAAATGTGACGCAGTTTCTCTATGCAGCGGTGATTGGCGTGGTTCTGGGATATGTGGCGGTGAAGACGGGACGGATGCGTTATAACTGTCTGCTGCATATTCTGATCAACAGCTGGTCGTTAGTGATAGCGATGCTTGGAACACAGGATACGCTGCTGCCGCTGTTTATCACGTTTCTGATGACCGGGTTTATGGGCTGCACGATCATCGGGGCGTTTGTTCTGCTGATTTTCAATTTCCGGAAAATCCGGCTGTCCGATGGGGCAATCCCAGAGGGTGTGAAATTCCGCAATGTATGTGGAGCAATGTATGGGAATCTCGGGACAGTGGCATTTATTCTGGTAAGTTTGATTACGATGGCGTTTTTCTTGTCGAGATGATGTGGTGGTCAGTTGCTGTTCACAAGCAGGCACTTTTGGAAGTGAAAGTGCCGTAAGATAACGTGGTGGCAGCAGGAATTAGTTGTATTTAAATGCGAATTCACAGTAACACTGTTCATGTGTTTGTCGTGTATTTCACGGGATTCTGCTTGACTTCCTACTGTGTGATTACTATAATAAATAGTAATGAATACTACGTGATGTGAATTGCGTAACGGGAGGACGTTATGTTATATAAAATTATTGGTGACAGCTGCATGGATTTGACGGAGGAACTGAAATTGGATCCGCATTTTCAGATGATTCCGCTGACCCTGCAGATAGGGGATTACAAGGTAACGGATGATGAGACATTTAACCAGAAGGAGTTTCTGGCAAAGGTAAAGGCAAGTCCCGAGTGCCCGAAGACGGCGTGTCCATCGCCGGAGAGCTTCAAGGAAGCATTTGAGGGCGAGGCAGAATATATTTTCGTGGTAACGCTTTCGAACCATCTGAGCGGCTGCTACAACTCGGCGGCTTTGGCAAAACGCCTTTATGAGGAAGAGAACGGAACGGATGGAAAGAAGATTGCAGTCATTGACTCCCTGTCGGCGTCGGCGGGCGAGTTAAATATTGCGCTGTTCATCCGGGAACTGTGCGAGAAAGGTCTTCCGTTTGAGGAGATCTGCAGGCAGACGGAGGCATATCGGGATTCGATGAACACGTATTTCGTCATTGAGACGCTTGATTTCTTAAAGAAAAATGGCCGTCTGACCGGTTTGACGGCTTTTATCGCGTCGGCGCTGAATATCAAGCCGGTTATGGGCGCGGACAGCGGTACGATCATCAAGCGTGATCAGGCGCGCGGCATGACCCGGGCGCTCGACCGGATGGCGGAGATTGCGTGCAAAGAGGGCGGCGATACCGCAAGCAAACGTCTGGTGATCGCACACTGTAATAACCCGGAACGTGCTGAGCACGTGAAAGAGAACATGTGTAAACGGGCAAACTTCCGTGAGGTAGTGATCACGAATACGGCTGGCGTTGCAACCGTATATGCGGGCGACGGCGGAATCATTATGACACTGTAGGGAGAAAGAGTGGGTGATGACAGCTGGAAAGGTGGAAAACGCCGGACAGCTGCGATTGATTGAGGAAAAATGAAGCATACATTTTTTAGTAAATGCACGAAAATGCCGTTCAGATACCGGACGGCATTTCTTTTATCTAGAATTGGAAATTTGACAATTTTGGCAGGAATGACGCTTTTGCTTGGCGGATGCCAGGCGGGAGGTTCCATATGGAAAGAGACAATCTCATTGGAGCCAAAAGACAAAACGGTATCGGAAGAAACGCTTGATCCGGAAACAGATATAGACGGGCAGGTGGAGTCAGAACAGGTAGATGGCGCGGAACTGAGGGTGGAAATGCAGGGGCAGGACGAATCTGGCAAACTTGAGTCAGAACCGGGAGAAAATGATTCAAATGAGTGTTCGCTTCTGTTTGCCGGAGATATCTATTTTTCCAACCATGTTTTAAATGCCTACGACCGTATGGGAGGTATCGGCGGCGTCCTCGGAGAGAGCTTGCGGGAGACGATCGCGGAGTCTGATATTTTTATGGCAAACCTGGAATTTCCGTTCAGCGACCGGGGAACACAGGCGGCGGATAAACAGTTTACGTTCCGGGTATCGCCGTCCCGCGTGTCTATTTTACAGGAGATCGGACCAGATATCGTGACGGTGGCGAACAACCATGCGCTAGATTACGGCACGGACGCACTGCTGGACACGTGCGATACGCTGGACAGTGCCGGGATTTTGCATGTTGGGGCGGGAAAAAATCTGGAAGAGGCGAAACAGCCGCAGATCATTGAGAAAAATGGAAAAAAGATTGGCTTTCTGGGCGCGTCGCGCGTCTTTCCGACGGGCGGATGGGCGGCAGGATCGTCGCATCCGGGTATGTTTTCGGCGTATGACACGGCTTCGGTCGTGCAGGAGATCCAGAAGGTAAAGAAAGAGTGTGATTATCTGGTTGTCTATGTCCACTGGGGTATCGAGCGGAACACGCAGCCAGAGGCGTACCAGCGGGAGATGGGACATCAGTACATCGACGCGGGCGCTGATCTGGTGGTTGGTAGCCATCCACATGTGCTGCAGGGGATTGAGCTGTATCATGGAAAATGGATTCTGTACAGTCTGGGAAATTTTGTGTTCGGAAGTTCGATTCCGGAGACAATGCTGGTGCAGGCGTCGGTAGATGCACAGGGAGAGACGGCGCTTTCAATTGTGCCTGCAACTTCATCTGCCGGATATACGAGAGAGTTGGACGTGGGGAAGAAAGAGGCGTTTTACCAGAAGATACAGGGGCTTTCGGACGGCGTGCAGATTGATGAGAATGGAAAGGTGCAGGTGCAGTAAAATCAATTCGTGAAATCCTGCCCCTGAAAACACCCGCTTTCCCGCAGTGCTTTGGAAAACGTATTCAAAAACGCCCGCTTATTTCCACTCCATTCCGGTGCGACCAGCAATTTTTTCGGTCCATCGCCGCTGATCCGGTGGATGACCATATCGGGCGGCAGCAGGCGGATACATTCGATCAGCAGCTCAATGTATTCGTCCATTGAAAAGACCGGAAAAGGTGCCTGTTCGTAGAGCTCTGCCAGCTTCGTGCCGCGTAAAATGTGGAGAAGCTGAAGTTTGATGCCGTCGATGGCGGGCTGGAAATCGGCCAGATAGCGGACGGTATCGAGCATCTGGGCTTTCGTTTCATCAGGCAGCCCCAGAATGACATGGACGATGACGGTCAGACCGGCGGCTTTCAGTTCACGGACGGCATTTTCAAAGACCGGGAGGGAATAACCGCGCTGGATGCGCACGGCACTTTCCTCGTGGATGGTCTGAAGTCCCAGTTCCACCCAGACCGGTTTTCGGCGGTTTAAGCGGGCGAGAAGCTCCAGGACATCCGGCGGCAGGCAGTCCGGGCGGGTTCCGATGGACAGGGCAGCCACGTCCGGGTGGGCGATTGCTTCGGAAAAAAGCGGCTCCAGATAGGAGACAGGCGCATAGGTATTTGTGTAGGACTGGAAATATGCGACATATTTTCCACCCTTTATTTTATTTGCGACACGCGCCTTTGCCGCTTCGATCTGTTCGGTCACGGAGGTGTGAGCCGGCTCTGCAAAATCGCCGGAACCGCCGTGGCTGCAGAAAATACAGCCGCCCGTTCCCAGCGTACCGTCCCGGTTGGGGCAGGTCATGCCGCCGTCGAGCGCCAGCTTGTAGATTTTCTGCCCAAATTGGTCTTTCAGCCATGCGTTTAACGAATAGTAGGGACGACCGTCGGAGTAGCAGCGGGGCATGGAGGAATCCGGGTGTTTGCCGGAGGCGGTGGATGCAGGATGGAATGTTTCGGGTAATGATAGGTATGTTTGAGTAGTTTGTTTCATACGAACTCCTGTGTTTTACTATATAAATGAAAGCTTACCAGAACCACAGCATTTTGTAAATACACGAAAGAATATCGTATTGAGGCATTTTGAGGAAAATGATATAATATATACAAGAAGTCAGATTAAATCAAAATGTCTGAAATCATAATCATATAAAGGGAACAATTGTTAATGTTCCCGGGTAGGCACTTTTGGAACCGAAAGTGCCGTAAGAAAACGTGGTGGCAGCAGGAATTTGCCGTATTAAAATGCGAAGCCACGGCAAATTCCGTTACTGGGCACGTATGCGTGAACAGTAACAAACAATTTGGGGAAAAGGAGAAGGGATATGTCAGTCAAAGAAACACTGAAACAGCTGGAATCTGAGAAAACGAAAGTGCTGATGGCAGAATTATACGGGGCAGAGAAAGCGGAGGAGAACCGGGCGCGTTACCGCTATGTGGCAGAGCGCTTTGAGAAAACATATGGGGAACGCGATATCAAGCTGTTTACTTCCCCGGGACGGACGGAGATCAGCGGCAACCACACCGATCACAATCATGGCAAGGTGCTGGCGGGCAGCATCAACCTGGACTGCGTCGGCGCGGCGGCACCGAACGGAACCGACACGATCCGCATATTAAGTGAGACATTTCATCAAAATTTCAGTATCCATTTAAGCGACCTGAAACCGAGCACGGGTATGAGCGGCACCATCGACCTGACAAAGGGCATTTTAAAGGGCTTTGAGGAGAGAGGATACAAGGTCGGCGGATTTGACGCATACATTACCAGCAATGTTATCAGCGCGGCGGGCGTCAGCTCTTCGGCTTCCTATGAGATGCTGATCTGCTCTATGTTAAATACAATGTTTAACGAGGGAAAGATGGATGTTGTCACCTACGCCCACATCGGAAAATATGCAGAAAACAAGTTCTGGAACAAGGCGTCGGGTCTGCTCGATCAGATGGCATGCGCGGTCGGCGGTCTGATTACGATCGATTTTAAAAATCCGGAAGCGCCGGTTGTGGAGAAGATTGATTTTGATTTCGGCGCGCAGGATCACAGCCTGATGATTGTAAATACGGGAAAAGGCCACGCGGATCTGAGCGCAGATTATTCTTCTGTTCCAAACGAGATGAAAAAAGTAGCACAGTACTTTGGCAAAGAGGTCTGCGCGGAGATTTCCGAGGAAGAGGTGATCGCAAACCTGGCGAAAGTGCGTGCATTTGCGGGAGACCGTTCCGTGATGCGTGCGTTCCATTTCTTTGAGGAAAATAAGAGAGTGGAGCAGGAAGTAAAGGCTCGGGAAAATGATTTTGCTGCCTTTTTGGAGGGAATCACAGCTTCGGGCAATTCTTCCTGGAAATGGCTTCAGAATGTATACACGACTGCAGACGTGCAGGAGCAGGGCATCAGCATTGCACTGGCGCTGACGGAATTGTTTATCGCGAAAAAAGGACGCGGCGCGTGCCGGGTTCATGGCGGCGGCTTTGCCGGTGTTATCATGGCGATGATTCCGAACGATCTGGTGGACGAGTATACAGAATACATTGAAAATGCGATCGGAGAGGGCAATGTATACCGCATGAGCATCCGCCCGCACGGCGCGATCTGCGTGAGCGAGCGCATCTAAAAATTGGGACCTGGAAAGGCGGTGGAATTTATGGGAAATAAAAATTTGATTATCACAATCGAGAGGGAGTACGGAAGCGGCGGACGTATTGTGGGACGCAAGCTGGCAGAGGAGCTGGGGCTTCATTTCTACGACGATGAGATCTTAAAGCTGGCGTCGGAGAAGAGTGCAGTCGGAGAGGAATTTTTCCGTTTAGCGGATGAGAAAGCGGGAAACAACCTGCTTCACCGTCTGGCTGGCGCGAAGAAGGCAGATGTGTTCGGAAAGCCGTCCCTGAAAGGCGATGTGACATCGCCGGATAACCTGTTTAAATTCCAGGCGATGGTGATGCGGGAGCTGGCAGAACAGGAACCGTGCGTATTTGTAGGCCGTGCGGCTGGCTATGTGCTGGATCAGGACGAGGAGATCGAAAATCTGGTCCGCATCTTTGTTTATGCCGACCGTGTGCGCCGCGTGCAGCGCGTTATGGAAGTAGACTGCATCAGTGAAGAAAGAGCGAAGAAGCGCATCCGGAAGATTGAGAATGAGAGGAAGAATTATTATAAATATTTTACTGGGAATGACTGGAAAAACATGAAGAACTACGATCTTCCGATCAATACGACCCGCCTCGGACTGGACGAGACGGCGGAGCTGATCAAGGAATATGTGAAGCTGCGCGGGTATATGAAGTAGGGGAAAATGAAAACAACCTGTCTGTGATGCAGGCTAAAAATTTCAGCTAAAGATTGCGGGAAGCAGGGCAGATTTGGAAGATGAGAAGCGCCAGCGGATCGCCAGCTCAATCAGCTCCCAGAATGCTGGGAGAGTAATTCCGGCATTCTGAATTTGCCTTTGACGACAGTAGAATCATTACGACCTTATTACAAATTATTTACGGTTTGAAGCGGCATATTGACGGTCAAAATGGAAAAATGATACAATGATTTCAGAAAGAAAGGGGGAGAAAGCATGAGAAGTGCATCTGAATTTAGGCAAATGGCGCGTGAGACACTGCACGGAAACTGGAAACTTGCGATGGGAACGGGATTAGCAGCGTCCCTGATCGGTGCGGAGATTGCCGATACGGCGCCAAATGGAATATCAGAGCTGCAAAAAGTGATACAGGCACGACCGGAAGTGAAGAATGTGCTGACGCAGGTATTTCCGATGCGCAGCATGCTTCTGCCCTGGGTGCTTTTGCTTATCTGGGGCTTGATGGTGGTTATTATTGGAGGTGCGGGGCAGATGGGATACGCCCGTTTCCATCTGAATCTGGCAGAGAAAAAGGAAGCGTCCTTTTCTGATTTATTTTCCCAGTTTTCGCGGATCACAGATGGCGTGGCGATGGTATTTGTGCGCGGCTTTTATATATATTGCTGGACCTGCCTGTTTTTCGTTCCGGGGTTTATAAAGACGTACAGCTATGCGATGACACCATATGTGCTGATGGAACATCCAGAATATTCCGCCAACGAGGCAATCACCGAGTCGCGCCGCCTGATGGATGGGAGAAAATGGAATTTATTCTGCCTGACCTTTAGCTTTATCGGCTGGCGGCTGATCTGCAGCATTCAATATATAATACCAGCGGTTCTTTTGTATACACAGGGAAGGCTCAGTGGTGTGACCGTGCTGTTTCTGGCAGTGCTGTTTCTGGCAGGGCTGATGGGACCGCTCAATATTGGCTATCTGTTTCTGCGCCCATATGAGGAGGCGGCATTTGCGGCATTTTATAGGGACGTGCGGGATGAGAAGAGGGAAATAGAAGAGATAGAAATGCAGGATAAGTGGAGTGAGAATGAGCCGGAGGAAAGTGAAAATGCGTGAACTCTGCCTATACAAAAATGAAATCATTTGCATAGAACTGTGCTTGTGTAAGGATAGACGGAACAATAAAAATCTTTGAAAATCAAATTGGCGAAAGCCAAAATAAGAATCTGCAATCAAAAAACACCTCAGAAAGTGGTCAAAATGAAAGCTTTCTGAGGTGTTTTTTTGAGTTGTATTATTTATTTTGTTTTAGTCCATCCGTGCTTTCTCAGACAGCAAATGTTTCTGGCAATAGAAGAATGCCGGAATCAGAAATGCATCGGCGAGCAGCCATGCAAGCGGCGAGGCAAAACAGATGATGATGTAGCCAAAGATCGGCACCAGCAGGAAGCCGACCATGGCGCGGGCGATCATTTCGCAGACACCTGCCAGGATGGCGAGCAGGCTGTAGCCCATTCCCTGAATCGTGAAACGCCATACATTGACGATTGTCAGAGGTATGTAGAACAGGGAGTTGAAGGTCAGGAACTGGTGCGCCTGATGGATTACAACTGTTTCCGAGGCATCGACGAAGAGAAGCGGAATCACGCCGCCAAACACGGTCAGCACGATGCACGCCGCAATGGAGTAGATGCCGCCGATGAGAGTCGCGGACCGGACGCCCTGGCGGATGCGGTCTACCTTTCCGGCACCGGCGTTCTGTCCGGCGTAGGTTGCCATCGTGCCGCCCAGTGCGTCAAACGGGCAGCAGAAGAACATGCCGATCTTCTGACCTGCGGTGACGGAGGCAACTGCGATGGAACCTAAGGAGTTGATGGCAGTCTGGATGACAACCGAGCCGATCGCGGTGATCGAGTATTGGAGTCCCATCGGCACACCCATTTTGCAGAGAATGTAAATGTGTCTGCCGCTGATGCGCGTTTCCTCATGGTGCATATGCAGGATTTCAAATTTTTTCTTCATATAGATCAGGCAAAGAATACCGGATACTGCTTGAGAGATAACAGTTGCATAGGCAGCTCCGGCGGTGCCGGTTCCGATCTGTACGATGAAAAGCAGATCCAGCGCAATGTTTAAAAGGCTGGATAAAATCAGGAAATAGACCGGCGTTTTGGAGTCGCCGAGCGCACGGATGATGCCCGCCAGCGTATTGTACAAGTAGGTTGCCGGAATACCGGCGAATACGAAGAAAATGTAGCTGTACGCGCCGTCAATGATATTGTCCGGCGTCTGCATCCATACGAGAATCTGGCGTGTCATCAGGCAGACGATCACGGTCATGACCACGGCAAAACAGGAGGCGATCCATCCGGCATTAGCGACGAAACGGCGCATATCCTTGTAATCCTGTGCGCCGAACCGCTGTGCAACCGGAATGGAAAACCCGGTGCAGACGCCGATGACGAAACCGTTAATCATAAAGTTGATGGCGGAGGTGGAACCGACCGAAGCCAGTGCATTGACACCGAGAAATTTTCCAACAATGATCGTATCGACCATGCTGTAAAACTGCTGGAACAGAAGTCCCATCAGCATCGGAACCGCAAAGCCCAGAATCAGCTTTGCCGGGCTCCCGTTTGTCATATCTTTTATGGTAGAGCGTTGCGAAGAGCGGCTCATGGAAAAACCATCCTTTCTAAAAAACGATTATAAAACTCTGAGAGTAGATTTTATAAGAAATACATAAAATTGGCAATCCGAAAAATCACGAAAAAAAGTAAAATAGAGGCACTTTTTTTGTGATATAGAAGCGGGCTGGTCAACACGCGGTATTTTACAATCAGTGACATACATGGTATCATAACGGGTAGAGTGATTTTTGTTTCATAGGAAATTGCGTCCTATGAAACAAAAAACGCTCCGCGAGGATGCGCACTCGCGCGAAGCAGAAACATGTCGCAAGCGACCGCGCGAGACGCCCGAATGTGCCAAGGCACATTCTTTTTCATATAGAACGGAAATGAGGGTAACATACATGAAGAGACTGGCGGTGGGAATCCTGGCGCACGTAGATGCGGGGAAGACAACATTATCAGAGGCGATGCTCTATGCGGGCGGCATGATCCGCCATCTGGGGCGGGTGGACAAGGGCGATGCGTTCCTGGACACATATGAATTGGAGAAAAAGCGCGGAATCACGATTTTTTCCAAGCAGGCGCGGCTTGCATGGGATGATATGGATGTGACGCTCTTGGACACGCCGGGACATGTGGATTTTTCAGCGGAAATGGAGCGGGTGCTTCAGGTGCTGGACTATGCGGTGCTGGTCATCAGCGGTTCAGACGGCGTGCAGGGGCATACAAGGACGCTGTGGCGGCTGCTGGCGCGCTACCAGATTCCGGCGTTCCTTTTTATCAATAAAATGGATCTGGCGCCGGGACGGGAACAGGAGGTCCTGCGCGACCTAAAAGAGTCGCTGGGCGGCAACTTCGTTGATTTTGGTGCGGACGGGACGGAAAGTTTCTATGAAGAGGCAGCAGTCAGCGGCGAAGCGGAATTGGAGGAATTTCTGGAGACGGGACAGGTGTCTAAAGATGCGATCCGCAGCCGGATTGCCAGCCGGGATCTGTTTCCGTGTTATTTTGGTTCGGCGCTTAAAAATACGGGTGTGGAAGAATTTATGCGCGGTTTGGAAGAGTATACGCTGGAACCAGTGTATCCGGACGAATTTGGGGCGAAAATATTTAAAATTGTGCGCGACAACCAGGGCGAACGCCTGACTTATATGAAGATCACGGGCGGCGTGCTGCATGTCAAAGACCGGATAGGCGAGGAAAAGGTAAATCAGCTCCGCCTGTATTCAGGCGATAAGTATGAGGCGGTGAGCGAGGCACCGGCGGGTATGATTTGTGCGGCAACGGGACTTTTGCACACGAAACCGGGCGAGGGGCTTGGAGTCTGTGAAATGGGCGCGGAACCGGTGCTGGAGCCGGTTTTGACGTATCGCGTCGAGCTTCCGGAGGATGTGGATGCGGCGGCGATGCTGCCGAAACTGCTTCAATTAGAGGAAGAAGAGCCGGAGCTTCATATTGTCTGGGAGGAAGAAAAGAAAGAGATTCACGCCCAGATCATGGGCGAGATCCAGATGGAGATTCTGAAAAGCCTGATTGCAGAGCGTTTTGGGGTAAATGTCCGGTTTGGCGGGCGCAGCATTGTATATAAAGAAACGATCACCGATACGGTCGAGGGTGTCGGGCATTTTGAGCCGCTCCGCCATTATGCGGAGGTACATCTGCTTCTGGAGCCGGGAGAACCGGGCAGCGGGCTGGTATTTGATACCGATTGCAGTGAAGATATTTTAAGTAAAAACTGGCAGCGGCTGGTGCTGACGCATCTGGAAGAAAAGATACACAGGGGCGTTCTGATTGGGGCGCCGATCACGGATATGAAAATTACGCTGAAATCGGGACGCGCCCATGTGAAACATACAGAAGGCGGCGATTTCCGACAGTCCGTGTACCGGGCGGTCCGTCAGGGACTGATGCAGGCGCATTCGGTGCTGTTGGAACCATTTTATGCCTTTCACCTGACGATACCGGACAAGATGGTGGGACGTGCAATGACCGATCTGGAGCGGCGGTTTGCCGTCTTTGAGGGACCGGCGCTGGAGGACGGGCAGGCAATATTAACCGGACGTGCCCCGGTATCGGCACTCGATGGATATCAGACGGAGGTGACGGCGTACACGGGCGGATTGGGACAGATGATCTGCACGCTCGATGGCTACGGACCGTGCCACAATGAAGAAGAAATCATTGCGGCAGCCGGGTATGATCCGGATGCGGATCTGGCAAACCCGAGCGGATCTGTTTTCTGTGCACACGGAGCCGGATTTGTTGTCAACTGGGACGAGGTCAAAGATTACATGCATCTGGAAAGCTGCCTGGGTGCGTCCAATGGAAAGCGGCGGATGGAGGCGATTGAAGCAGGCGCACGTTCCTCCGACGGACAGGGCGGAGGTTCTGTCGAGGAGATGTGGATTGGAACGGATGAGGTCGATGCGATTCTGGCGCGCACCTATCATGCCAATAAAAAGGAAGACGGCGGAAAACGCCGCTGGGGCGGAACCAGTAAACGACCAGTGCAACAGTACGGCGCGGGCGTGTATGGAGAGACGGCGCGGAGACAGGAAGCGGTGAGACAGAAGAGCGATTCGAAAGCCGGGACAGCTGGAGCTTCGACATTTGGAAATGTGGGAAAATCAGGAGGTTCCGTGGCTGGAAATGCAGGGGGATTTGAGCATGCAGGGAAAGCGTCGGAAAGTGGCAGACAGAGCAGCAGAACTGGCAGCTCCAAAGGAAAAATGGCATCAGCGGTTCGGGAATATCTGCTGGTAGATGGCTACAACATTATTTTCTCCTGGGACGAGTTAAATGAGCTGGCAAAGATCAACATTGACAGCGCCCGTGGTAAGCTGCTGGATATTCTATGCGATTATCAGGGAAGCCGTGGTATCGAGGTGATAGCGGTGTTCGATGCTTACCGGGTGCAGGGACACCGGACGGAGGTGACGGATTACCACAACATTCATGTAGTCTTTACGAAAGAGGCGGAGACAGCTGACCAGTACATCGAGAAATTTGCCCATGAAAATGGGCGGAAATATACGGTGATGGTAGCGACCTCCGACCGTCTGGAACAGATCATCATCCGTGGGCAGGGCTGCGGGCTGTATTCGGCACGGGATTTTGAGGAAGAGGTAGACCGTGTGAAGAATCAGACACGTGAGCATACCAACCGACCGCATAGCGGACATAAAAATTATCTGCTGGATTCGGTGCCGGAGGAGGTGCTGCGGCAGGTGAAGAAGGACGAGTAATGTATAAAAAGCGGATTTTCGTATAAATTACTCGAAGGCATGAATCAGATCCTTCCGCGTAAATTCCATCAGTTCTGCCGCCGCTGCGCTCAGGCTGCCGGTTTCGATGGCGGAAAGCATGGTTCAGTTAAGGGAATATGCAGAAAAATCTGCATTGTACATTACAAGGAAAATACTCACATGTGCTGCAAAAATATTTTAAGGTATGACGAAAAGACAGAATGCACATCGGTCACGTTAAGAAATATAATAGGGATGAGATTTGAGTTGCTCGATACATGAAATCCCTGTTTCTCTTTGGGCGGAGGTTAATAGGATATTTAAGGTTGGGTCTGATAGGAGTCAGATGCCTTTGTATGAGAAGCGTGCTCTCAGTTTCGTCACCGCTGCTTTTCAGATTTGCCCTGCATCTGTAGCATAAACTGTATATACTCCTTAAAAGCAAGTTTCAAAAAATTGAAGAGAAACCGTATATAGATAATACCTTGCCGGACTTCATTTTCGATGGAGTCCGGCGTTCTGTATCCAGAAATTGCATTTCATATGTCGGCAAAAAGTGTTACACTGTTGGATATTCTGAAAGAGCAGAAGGCAAGTAAATACTCCGGAGGGATCTACCACAAAACACAGATTGATTTGACATACTATTCCAACCATATAGAAGGAAGCCGAATGACCCACGATCAGCCCCGATATATCTTTGAAACCAGCACCATCGGTGTAGAAAAAGAAGTGCTGAACGTGGATGATGTGATTGAAACAGCAAATCACTTCTGCTGCATTGACATGATCATTGATCATGCAAAAGCAGCTCTGACGGAAAAATTCATCAAAGAGCTTCACTTGGTTTTGAAGAACGGCACCAGCGATTCCAGAAAAGATTGGTATGCGGTTGGCGATTATGAGAAACTTCCGAATGAAGTCGGCGGTATGGATACCGCCCTTCCGGAAGAAGTTGCCGATAAAATGAAGGTATTGCTGATGGAATATAATGCCAAAGAAGAAAAGACCTTTGAGGACATTCTGGACTTTCATGTGAAGTTTGAGCGGATTCATCCGTTCCAGGATGATGATGTTATAATAAGGACAAAGTTAGAGAAACCCAGTAAAATCAAGGGGTTAGCACTAATTTAGTTCTTATTTTTATACCAATTTAGCGGTGGGATAAGGCAGCGCTGTTATATCAAAACCGAAAATCCAAGTCAGTATCGCAGATAACAGATTAGAAGTAATGGGCATTGATCATGGCTGGTCGATGATGAAAACAATATCTCAGGTATTTGTCACAGGAGTTAAGGAGATAACAACAACTCCGGCACTCTTTGGTGATGTACTTGAGTATGAGGGAAAGTACTACAAGATTGGAACTGTAAGGCAGGAGGTCAAATGGTATTTCACAAAAGGTTTTGACAGATAGTTTAAGACAAATGATGAGTGATGGACTGGCATATCGCCACGATTACCATGAGCAGCCACCGAGAGTTGAATACGGATTAACGGAACTCGGAGCAAAAATGCTTCCAATTGTTAATTCACTTGCTGACTTTGGTAACTACTATAAATCACTTATTGAACAGAATTAAGTACGTTAGTATTTGAAAAGCTCGAACAATCGGAATTTACTTCTACTTAGACATACAAACTGTTGACAGTAAAACTCCTATATAGTATTATTTGATAAAATACTATATAGGAGTTTTTGTATGAAAATGAATGGCGGATTTCTTGTTACCAAAATAAAACAACTTGGAGATCGAATCTTTGAGAAGATTCTCAGCGAAAAGAATATTGATGCGTTTAACGGAGCCAGGGGCGTATTCTTTATGTGCTGTGGCAGGAAGATGGAATCTCAATCAGATCACTCTCGATTAAATGTGGATTAGCGATAACTTCTCTTACTACGATGCTGGAAAGAATGGAAAATAAAGGCTGATAAGACGCGTTCAGTCTGAAACGGACAAAAGGAAAACACTCCTGTTTCTGACTGAAAAAGCACATGCCTTAAAGGACGAATACGATTCTGTATCTGATAAAATGGGCAGTATTTACTACAAAGGTTTTTCGGAGGAAGAAATTACCCAGTTTGAGGAATACCTCGACCGTATCAGAAAGAATCTTGAGGAGTGGCAGAAATCATGAGTATTTGTATCAAAGATCAGATTCAAAACATGAATATCGTCATCGGATGTACAGTGGGGTGTGCATATTGCTACGCCCGCAATAATGTGAAACGCTGGCATATGATTGATGACTTTGCTGACCCTGAATTCTTTCCGGGTAAGCTCAAGATGATGGAAAAGAAACGTCCGCAGAACTTTCTTCTTACCGGCATGAGCGATCTTTCCGGCTGGAAGTCAGAATGGAGAGACGAGGTATTTGAAAAAATCCGTGAAAATCCACAGCATCAGTTCCTGTTCCTTACAAAGCGACCAGATCTGCTGGATTTTGATACAGATTTGGAAAACGCATGGTTTGGTGTTACGGTGACGAGAAAAGCAGAACTGTGGCGTATTGACGCACTACGGGAAAATGTCAGAGCAAAACACTATCATGTTACCTTTGAGCCGCTATTCGACAATCCAGGTTCAGTTGATCTTTCCGGGATCAACTGGATCGTTGTCGGCACCATGACTGGAGTTCAGAGCAGGAAGGTTCATACGGAGCCGGAGTGGGCATGGTCTCTGACAGATCAGGCGCATGCGCTTGACATTCCGGTATTTATGAAGGAAGATCTTGTCCCTATCATAGGGAATGAAAATATGATTCAGGAAATGCCGGATGAATTCAATAAAGTGTTGGAGGTACAGAGATCATGGCAGAAGTAATAAATGGAATCCTCATTAATGAGGCGGAAACAAAGAACATCATGACCAAGTCCAGTCTGCCTGTAGGCGGTTACTCGGTCAATCCATATGTAGGCTGTACACACGCCTGCAAGTATTGCTATGCTTCTTTTATGAAGCGCTTTACCGGACACAAGGAGGAATGGGGCACTTTCCTTGATGTGAAGCATTGGCCGGAAATTAAGAATCCGAAGAAATATGCCGGACAGCGGGTGGTCATCGGTTCTGTGACAGATGGCTACAATCCACAGGAGGAGCAATTCGGGAATACCAGAAAACTTCTGGAGCAGCTGATCGGCAGTGACGCAGATATTCTGATCTGCACAAAGTCGGATCTTGTGGTACGAGATATTGATCTGCTGAAGAAGCTTGGACGAGTAACCGTTTCATGGTCGATCAACACACTAGATGAAAATTTCAAGAACGATATGGACTCTGCTTCTAGCATTGAGCGCCGTATCGCTGCTATGAAGCAGGTATATGAAGCAGGTATCCGTACAGTCTGTTTCGTATCTCCGGTATTTCCCGGTATCACGAATTTTGAAGCAATCTTTGAGCGGGTAAAGGATCAGTGCGATCTGTTCTGGCTCGAAAATCTCAATCTTCGAGGCGGTTTCAAAAAGACAATTATGGATTATATCGCCGGAAAATATCCTGATCTTGTACCACTTTACGACGAGATCTATAACAAGCATAACCGCAGCTACTTTGAAGCACTTGAAGTAAAAGCTGAGGAAATGGCCAAGAAGTATGAGTGCCCATTTGTGGATAATGAAATGCCTTATGGCAGAGTCCCGCAGGGACATCCGGTGATCGTAGATTATTTCTATCATGAGGAAATCCGAGGGACAGAGAATACAGGAAAAAGAAATCGTTAATCTAAACGAAAATTAAACTGATGATGGTGGAGAGATTTATTTATCGCCATTTGAAATCGAGAAGTTCTTGTTTGAAAAATAGAGAAATTGTAAAATTGAAGAAAAAAGAAATGCACAGTTCTTAGCTTATCGGGAACTGTGCATTTTTGTAAATAAATACTTTTAATTAGCCGATACACACAAAAGATTGGAAAGTCATTTGGAAAAGCAGAGGATAACGCACTTACTATAAGGCATTTACTCATGCTCAAATTGGAAAAACATTGTTTCACCAATTCAGGAATCTTTGGGCAATCAGTATAGAAAGAAAGTTTATTTATGAGCACACAACAAAAAGTAATCAAAAAAGCAATCGTAAAAAAATACGATTGCTTTTTTGCGCATTTCTGCATATAATATATAAGACAGAAATGGAGGCGATTGATATGCGTGAAACAAGAACATTAGAGTTCAAGGAAACGATTACCAACACTTTTTTAAAAACAGTCAGTGCTTTTTCAAATTATGACGGCGGAACCATCTTTTTTGGAGTGGATGATGATGGAAATATAAAAGGTTTGCCGGATGTAAAACAAGCCTGCTTGGATATTGAAAATAAAATCAATGACAGCATTACACCGCAGCCGGATTATACGCTTGAGGTACAGAATAATGACCAGACGATAAAGCTTACTGTGAAAAGCGGATTACAGAAGCCGTATCTATATAAATCGAAAGCATACAAGCGGAATGATACAGCAACGATAGAGGTAGATACTCTGGAATTTTCAAGGCTTGTATTGGATGGAAAAAATATTCGATTTGAAGAATTGCCTTGCAAAGATCAGGAGCTGTCCTTTGAAATTTTACATCGTAAGCTGAAAGAGACTGTCCGGATTGAAAATTTTGATAAGGACACACTGAAGACATTGAACTTATATGACGATGTAAATGGATTCAATAATGCAGCAGGGCTTTTGGCAGATAAAAATCATTTTCCGGGAATCGATATTGTCAAATTTGGAGAAAATATCAGCATCATTCAAAAGAGATCGACTTTTGAAAATATATCGGTTTTAGAGGTTTATGAAAAGGCAATCGATGTATTCAGAGACTATTACCAATATGAAGTAATACAAGGTGCTGATCGAAAGAAGATGGAAAAAGTACCGGAAGCTGCTTTCCGGGAAGCAATCGCCAATGCTCTGATTCATAGAGTGTGGGACGTGAATTCGCAAATCAGAGTTTCGATGTTTGATGATCGAATTGAAATAGTTTCTCCTGGCGGATTGCCGTCTGGAATCACAGAGGAAGAATATCTGTCTGGTAAACTTTCTGTTTTAAGAAATAGAAATCTTGCCAATGTATTTTACAGATTGGGATTTGTAGAGATATTCGGAACGGGAATTACAAGAATAAAACAACTGTATGCAGAAAGTTTGATAAAACCGGATTTTGAAGTTTCAGAAAATGCGATAGAAATTGTGCTTCCGATATTTGAAAAAAATGCGGATCTGACAGAAGACGAAATCGTGATCTATAAACTTTTAAGCAAGACGATGTTGAAGCCAATCAGCGAAGTTGCACCATATGTACCTTTCGGTAAATCAAAGACAATAAAGCTGCTAAAAGAAATGTGTCAAAAAGGTGTGATTGCAGTGGAAGGAAAAGGCAAAGGCACAAAATATATCATTAGATAAGACTTTAATTTCCAAAGTAATGTTTCGGAAATTAAAAAAGCAGAAGGTTCATTTGCATTAGGTGCAGTTAATTGTGCAATGGCTTCCTGCACAAATCATGAGAGAGATTGTACTTCTGGATAATTTGCGGCGGAACTTATGCGTTTACAAATGGTGTACTTACGTTGACTTCGTGCCATAGTTGGGCACCTCCTTATTCTCTTGATTATACTATGAAATCCTTGAGAATAGGCTGTCAACTTTATTTATACACCATCAAAAAGAGTGAGTGCGGTATAACACTGGGAGAAAAAATAGGGCTGCTGTACGAGTGGTAAAATTTACAGCCATTTGTACAGCTTTTACCTACTAAGAGTAAGAAATAATATGCTAAGATATATCGAGATAGGGTTCTAAGGAGAAATAGATAGAACCCTTGTAAATACAAGGAAAATAGAGGTTATACCAAGCTATGCGAGAAAAAATAAAAGTGCTCATGGTTTGCCACGGCAGTCTATAATAAAATGGTTAGAATGTAGTAAAATAGGGCTTTTGAACATTTTGTAATTAAGTTTTTACCTATGATTTACTTATTTTGTTTTAATAAGTATATGAAAAGAGGAATTTAGAGAGATGAAAGAAATTTTTACTAAAGATATTTGATAGTGAGATAATGTATTATGTGGTAATACCTATAGTTATAGTTCTGTTGGGATGGGTAAAAAACGAGCGTGATCTTAAGGAAAAGAATAAAGAATTGGGGTATTGGATGCTGAAATGTAGAAAAATACCAACTTTTCCAGATATTATAATAAAAATTTATAAAATGATGGCGATAAATTTGCTGATTACACTTGTGGCTAAAAAAATGCTTTGTTATTGGAAAGGTGTGGTTTTTTCATATATTATTTGTGGAATTTGGTATTTAGGAATCAATGCTATAATCACTTTTAGAAATTGCAAAAGTTATAATAGTAAAATTGAGTTTTGGCAGGATGGTAAGCTAAAGAGGAAACTTGTAATTACACTTTACTTAATATATGCAATTTCTTTGTTGGCAGATGTTTCGAAAAAATACTCTTGGATAGTAGAGGGTATATTTATTATATTGTTAATGGTTTGGATAATCTGTTTGCTCAATTATTGTGATGTGGCTTTCATTTTGGATAATAGATATGCGGATATTTATGTAAAGGGGAGTGAAAGGCTCAATTTGCCGAGGCTGGAAGTATAAGGAAGCATGGAGAATGGATAATTGTAAACAGATATGTAAATGGGTATGATGAAGAAATAAGAATTAAAGAAAGTGATATAGTTAGGATTGATTACTATGGTGAACCAATGATTACGGTTGAGAAACGTAATTTATTTTCCAAAAGACGGAGTAGTGAATAAATGGAATATACATATAAGAAATTTTGCTATTAAAAAAAGTATCTATGAAAGTTGATGGTTTCTAGTTATTTTAAGAGGGGTTAATAAAATAGTTGTTATCCAGTTTAATAACCGGAAATGAAATTGCTGTTATAAAATAAATTTTTATAACGGAGGTTCGGTTACATGGAAAATGTATATGGCTACATAAGGGTGTCAACAGAGGGACAGGTCAAACAAGGATATTCCCTAGCGGAGCAACGTGCGGAAATTGAAAAATATTGCAGTTCCAAAAGTTACAACTTGGTAGGAATATTCAAGGACGAGGGTATCAGCGGAGCGAAAGCCAACGAGGACGAAATGAGCATTGAGCGTGGCGGTCAGACTTGGTAAAGGTTCTGCTACACAGAGAACTCAAAAAGAACAATGTGGATATTAAAGCGATTGACAGACCGAATTATTCAATCTACACGCAAAATCCAAACGAAATTTTTGTAAATGGGATGTTTGAACTTTTGGATGTGTATGAGCGGTTGGAGATAGCATTGAAATAAAACGTGGACGATTGCAGAAAGCCAAGGGCGGTGGTTATGCAGGTGGTGGCGCTCCGTTTGGTTATGAGAGTCTGCGTGGTGGCAAAAAATTATATGTAAATGCAACAGAGGCAAAAGCGGTACGGAGAGTATTTGAGATTAAGCAGAGTTTTCCAGATATGACGCTGAAAAGCATAGCAGAGTTTATGAAAATGGAAGGACACAAGGGCAGAAAAGGTGCTGACTTTAACGCTATGCTTGTGAAGCGTATTCTTGATAAAGAGAATTTTTATAGAGGATATTACAATTACGACGGTATTGAGAGCGTGGGAGAGTATGAACCGTTACTTTCATAGAAAATAATATGTGTCTTGACATTGCTATCATTTTGGAAAGATTGCAGTTGTTATATGATAAATTGCAGGAGCAGAAAAAACGTGGAACGGACTGTTGATAGGAAATTGTACTGACAGCAAAAGTAGAAGAATAGCAGTGGGCAGGAAAGAAACAGCATTCAGAAGGGCATGGATGGTATTACATAGTAATTAGAAATTTTGAAAAAAATGTGAGCAGGAAGGAACGTGCAGCGAATATGGAAACATTGGAAAAGGTTTGGGTTCTATATGACGAGATGTTTTGTGACGAATTATCCATAAAGCTACTATATCAGAAGAAAGATTCAATTAGCGAGTTCGTGGATGAAAATGAAAATCCCATTAGCAAAAGTGCAGTAGCAGTCTGGATTATGGAGAACTATTACAATGACAGAAAATTTGTGGAGTACTGCAAAGAGAGAAAAGGGAAAATACTCGAAACAGCGGAGCAACTGTATCAATATAATGAGGAATACAGAAAGAGCGTAGATGAAGAAAGATTGTATCTGCTGTATCTGATTGGCATAGCGGTTACAAAAGTTGCAAATACTTTTGGAGTAAGTCGGCAGACAGTATATAGCAGAATTAAAAACTTTGAAGAAAACAGATATATAAAAGTTTTCACATTACTCCGACTAATCTGTAATTGGATTAGCCGGAGCTTTTTATATTCCAGTATTAAATGCTACAAAAGAACACCTGTTTGTGCAACAAAGTATTGACAATGACATACTATAGAAGGTAGAATGATGAGTAGTCGGAGGTGTCAAATAGTGAAAAAATCAATATCAATAAGCATACGAGTGAGCGAAGAAGAATTAGATAAATTCAAGCAGGCAGCTAGATTAGAGGCATATGCTTCGTATAGCGAATTTGTACGAAGGACAGCACTTATCGAGGCAGCGAAAATAATAAAAAAGAACGAGAATGAAGGAGCAAAATTCGATGAATGTAATTAGCTTGTTTAGTGGTTGTGGAGGACTTGATTTAGGATTTGAGAAAGCTGGATTTAATATACCTGTAGCGAATGAATTTGATAAAACAATATGGGAAACGTTTAAGGTCAATCATCCTAATACACATTTAATAGAGGGGGATATCAGACAGGTTACAAGAGATGATATAGCACAATATATAGATGGAGAAGTGGATGGCATCATAGGGGGACCGCCTTGTCAGTCATGGTCGGAAGCAGGATCTCTTAAGGGAATTAAGGATGCAAGAGGTCAGTTGTTTTTTGATTATATAAGAATATTAAAAGAATTCCAGCCAAAGTTTTTTTTAGCGGAAAATGTAAGTGGAATGCTTGCAAATAGACATTCAATTGCGGTTCAGAATATTTTAGAATTATTTGATGAGGCAGGATATGATGTTTCTTTTACATTGGTTAATGCTAAAGATTATGGTGTTGCAGAAGAAAGGAAAAGAGTATTTTACATAGGGTTTAGAAAAGATTTGAATATAGACTTTGGTTTTCCGAAGGGGTCCACTAAAGATGATTCTAAGAAGATTACCTTACGTGATATAATTTGGGATTTGCAGGATATGGCAGTTCCTTCAGGAGAAAAGAATCGACATAATCCAAAAGCGATAAATAATAACGAATATTTCACAGGTGCTTATTCACCTATATTTATGAGTCGTAATCGTGTTAAAGGCTGGGATGAACAAGCGTTTACAGTTCAGGCATCTGGACGTCAATGTCAGTTACATCCACAGGCTCCTAAGATGGTAAAAGTTGGAACTAACGATTGTAGATTTGTAGAAGGAAAAGAACATCTTTACAGAAGAATGACAATTCGTGAAGTTGCAAGAGTACAGGGATTTCCGGATGATTTTAAATTTATATACAATGATACAAATACTGCATATAAAATGATTGGTAATGCTGTTCCAGTGAATTTAGCATATGAGATTGCTACAGCAATAAAATTGTATCTTGAGGGAAAGGGTACGGCTGTTGAAATTGATAGAGATGCTATTGATGCTAAGGAGGTTAATGAGAAAAAAGTGAGTACAAAGAGTAATGATCAGGGTAGAGCATATGAATATGCATGGATTCAAACTTTATATAAGGCAATAGCTGAGTTAAGGAAAACAAGAATTGTTGAAAATTCAAGTTTGATAGCAAATGAAAAAGCATGGTCTTTAATGGATGAAGATATGCAAGAAACATTTATGATATCTGCTGGAGCTGCAGTTAATACAGTATTAGAACTTGAGCCAAGAATGGCTGAAATGGATAATGATGAGCTTACTCTTGAATTCCAAAAGGATGGTCAAGGCATAAAAGGTGATGTTAGAGATATTGTAATAAAGAGAAAAGATATTGAATGGGAGATTGGCTTAAGTATTAAGCACAATCATGATGCGGTTAAGCATAGCAGATTAAGCTATAAATTAGATTTTGGAAATGAATGGTTTGATATGCCTTGTTCTGATGAATATTGGAATGCAGTTGAACCAATATTTAACTTTTTAAAACAGGAAAAAGATAATGGCACAAAGTGGTCTGAAATTGGGAACAAGAGTCAGAATGTGTATATCCCATTGTTGCAGGCTTTTATTGATGAAGTGAATCGAGCAAATGAGAAAGACAATACAATGCCAAGAAAAATGATTGAATATTTAATTGGAATTGAAGATTATTATAAAGTTGTGAGTAAGGATAGCAAGAGACTTACAATGATTCATACATTTAATATGCACGATACGTTGAATAAGCCTGCAAAGAACAAGGTATCTGCAATCACAGTACCTATTGTGAAATTACCTACAAGACTTGTAGCACTTGAATTTAAGCCTAACAGTGATAATACAGTAGAAATGTATCTCGATAATGGTTGGCAGCTTAGTTTCAGAATTCACAATGCAAGTACAAAAGTTGAACCAAGTCTTAAGTTTGATGTTCAGTTTATTAGTATGCCAATAGAAGTTCTTAATATAGAATGTAAGTGGAATTAAGGCGGTAGCGTAAATGAGAAAAATGCTTTTAAGCTTCAAGCCGGAGGTATACGAGAAAATAAAGTCTGGGAAGAAAATATTTGAACATAGAAGAAATTTCCCGGATGAGCCAATTATGGCATATATGTATGTTAGTTCGCCCGTTAAGGCAGTTACAGGTATAGTATATTTAGGTAAGCGACATCTATTATCTGACTGGAGAGAAGAGTTTAAAAATGATAAAGATGCTGTTGCACGTATTGAAAAATATCAAGAATCATATCGATACGCTATGGAAATTGATGAATTTCAAGAAACCACAGAGATTTCACTTGATGATTTAAGACATGCCGTTCCGGGATTTGTTGCACCGCAGATGTACATGTATTTGGATGGGACGGAATTATTGGAATATATTAATAAACATATAAAAATACAAAAAGTGCATTTGATACATAGCTTTAATAGAATTGCATCTGAGCAGATTTGTGTTCATTAATTATAAATAGGAGAATGTGATATGTCGATTAACATTGGTGATAATAATAAAATTAAAAATGCTAATATTGCGGAAAGACTTGAGATTAATGATGATCAATCTGTTAAGAAATCATTTTATGAAAAGCATCCTGTAATATGTGGATTCCTGATTTCTTTAGTGGCGGGGATTGTATTATTATTTTCATTCTGGGATAGAATTGTAAATTTGATAGAGGGGGTGTTTTAATGCCAAAAAGTAAAATTATCAAGGAACTTGCAAACGGGACTGTGGATACGCTTATAGCACTTAAAAGAACAAAGGTGTTATTAACTGGGTTTGATAATGTTGAATTAAATACTTGGATTAATAATGAGATAACAGGATATCCTAAGGATGCAAAGATACCTACATATAGAATAGTACGTGGAAGTCTTATGGGGTCATATTTTAAAGGTTCAATGGCATCACATATGACATGGAATCATGTTTCAATTCCATTAGGAAAGATGCCGGAAGATTTACAGGATTCTTTGCTAAATGTTAGTTTTCGAGAGGGAGTAGAAGCATTAAGACAACTTGTGGAAAAATGTGATTCATCAAGTATACAATTAGGAAAACAGATTAATGCAGATTTTTTTCCAGTAATAGTACACTATAATAAAGATCCATATATGATGATTACATCGGCAATGGTTGAAATCTCAAGTCAATGTATTCATAATATTTTATCTACCATAGAAAATAGATTACTTGATGCTTTGATTCTTTTGGAAAAAAGAGTTTGGAGTATTACTTGATGCTTTGATTCTTTTGGAAAAAAGAGTTTGGAGTATTAGATGAT
>NZ_QUFZ01000025.1:0-32789 GCF_003478725.1 Clostridium sp. AF22-10 | reverse complement strand
GACAGATGGGGATGTCCCTATGGATAATAACGCCTCTGAGCGCGCGATCCGCGGATTCTGTGTTGGAAAGAAGAACTGGCAGATGATCGATACGATCAATGGTGCGAAATCATCCGCGATTATTTACAGCATCGCAGAGACGGCAAAAGCGAATAACCTAAAACCATACGAATACTTTGAACACCTTCTGACAGAGATCCCCAAGCGCATGGATGACAGCGACCGGTCATTCTTAGATGACCTGCTTCCATGGTCGAAAAAGTTGCCGGACGTTGTCAGAAAACTGAAAAAGCAATGAAGTAGCGCCGCGGAAGCGGCTTTTAGCTTATAGGGTACTTGGTATGGAGCGTTTACACAGTAGAGTTATCTGTTGTATTTTTAATTGAAAGATATTTTCCACCATTCTGATCGGAGTAGGAGAGGTATTTACCTTGTTTTGCAAGAGACGTAGAACTATCTAGTAGATCAGTGTTAAATTTAGACATATCATCTATTTCATCCGTTGTTACATACATAGCACTTTTGTCGTATGTGCCAGTTTTAACAAGGGTATCATAATCCTTCTTGGTCGTATAAATCACATTATTGATATCTTTTGTTCCATCAAAAGCAATACCATTTATTTTTCTCGGTGTAGCTAGTTTATTCGCACTATTAGCAACACCACCAGCACTAGATGATCCAGCGTAATTATGTGTATGAGATGACGGAGCTTTACCATCTAATGCATTTTTCATAGCAGCTTGTGTCATTGTGCCATCTGTGGCTGTGCCAGTGCTAGTATATAATTTTGTTAATCCGGCAGCAGAAGATGTACCAGTGCCAGGTTTATTGGATAAATCGTTATATGATCCAGTTGTTGCAACAGTCTTGAGTTTACTTTTGATATATGACCATAAAGCTGACATTGGTCTACGAAAATAATTCGTGTTTGTTGTTCCGCCGCCTGCATATTGAGACACATAATAATCTTTATCAGTTGGTGTAGTAGTAGCCGTTGACAAATTATTAATCATCGTACTTAAATCGTGACTATGACTCGTCGGCACAGCATTATCATAAGCTAACTCAGTCCATTTACTCGTTCCATTGCCAGTTTTGGTTTGTCTTATATCAGTAGAATATGCAGTCTCGCCTTTTAACAGAACGGGATTGCTTGCTTTCCATTCGGTTTCTGTTTTTGCGGCGTGTTTCAATCTCACGCTTAAAGTATTTTCGCTCAAAATTTGTCTCCGTTACTGAAAACTTATAAAAAGCAATAAACTTTTATGTTCCATTCCTATTTCCATGAGTATGTTTTTGTACTGCCGAAACAGATACTACTCACAAGTTCTTGCACTCTCCATAGGCGTAAATTCCTGACTAACGAATCAGTACATATCTGTGATAACTTGAATATGCTATGCTACAGATTTTAAAACATTTTCTCCATATCTTTTCAGATTTAAAGCAGCCTGATAATCTCTGTCGATTACATTTCCGCATTCGCATTTATAAATACGATCTGACAGCTTCAAATCTTTTTTAATAGTCCCACAGCAACTACATAATTTAGAACTTGGAAAGAATCTATCAGCAATGACTACTGGAATATTGTTCCATACTGCTTTGTATTCGATTTGTCTTCTAAATTCATAGAATTTCTGATCTTGAACTACTTTGGATAAATGTCTGTTTTTCATCATTCCTTTTACATTCAAATCTTCAATGCAAATAAAACTTGGTTCTCGCTTTATGATTTCAGATGTAGCTTGATGTAAATAGTTCTGACGAATATTCGTTAATCGGTGAGTGATTTTTAATAAAAGTTTTTCCTTTTTGATTACATTATTAGTTTTACAGTATTCCTTTCCTCTTTTATTTTTCTCGTAAGAACGAGAGATCAAACGCTGTAATCTGCGTTTTTTCCTTTCAATTTTCTTTACTTTATTGCTTTTGTTAATGTTTTTATATATGTTTCCATCTGAGCAAACCGCCAAATCCTTAATGCCCAAATCAATACCTATCCCATCCTTTTTTTGAATATCAATGGAGTCAGGAAATTCTATGCCAACTGTAATCCACCAGTTCAAACCATCAAATTTGATACGAGGATTGTAGTATTTAGAGTCTGTTGGAATACGATTCTGTTCAGCGAGACGAACCTTACATAATTTTTGACTTCTTTTATTTTTGGCTTTGCCTTTACCCGCTATCAACATTAGTCGAACATGAGTATTAGAAAACTGAATTTTTATATTATCCTGGTAAAATGATGGTGTGGACTTTTTTACCACTCTTAAATCTAGGAAATTTAGAAAACCCTTTGAAGAATTTCTTATAAGCATCACAGGCATCTTTAATGGCTTGTTTAGGAACATCACAATCAATTTCATTTAGCCAAGCGTATTCATACGTTTGTTTCATCTTTGTAAATTCTTTTCGTAGATCCATATCAGATAGAAATTTACCGCCATTTTTATAATTTTCTTGCTCTCTCGCCAATGCCCAGTTGTAAGCAAATCGAGCAGTGTTAGCGTATTGGAACAATTTTGTTTTTTGTTTATTATTCGGTATCAACATTACTCGAAGCGTTTTTATTATTTTTATCACCTTCTTCTATAAGTTCTTTTACAAACTTTCTTGCTTTTTGTCTCCTTTCTAAAAAAGAAGCTCCGGCAAGGTCTAATTCCTCACCGGACAATAGAGAATAATTAGACCTTATACAGAGCCATCTAAAATTAATGTATCACTTTCTGCAATAGTTAGTTTAGCTGCATTTACAGAAGTGACATTTAATGCAACATCAGATGTACCGTTGAATGAAACAGCAGCGGCAGTTGCACCACCAGTGATAGAAAAGTTCCTAGCATTCTGTAATTTTGTAGCACTTCCAGCATTACCACTTACAGAAGTTGGTGCTGCTGGCATGGTCATAGTAGTAGAACTTGCGCCAGTGATATGACCTTCTGTATCATAGGACACACTCGGAACTTTAAATGTACCGCCAAAGCCTAATGTTTTACTATCATCACCTTTTGCAGTTCCGGCGGTAACAGCGTTTTTGTGCTTAAACTGAGTGCCAGACAATGTAAGACCCGAACCAGCCGTATATGTAGTATTACTATCGGTATTGATATCACCCATAAATAGGTAGTCAGTGCCATCATATACAAATTCGTATACTCTGTTAGCTGCAAGATAACCTGTATTAATCGCGGCTCCACGATATTTGATTGCCTTTGCACCAGTACCATTCACATTTAATGTCGGGTTAGCAGCAGTATTTGTGACAGTAAACTTAATTGTTACCCTTGCGCCAGTAACAAGGTTAAAACCTGTAACACTAACTGTCTTTGCCTGAGTAGCAGCAGCGGTTGCACAAGTTGCAAAATGTGTGATATCTGTTGTGCCGTTAAAACCTACACCATCAATCTTGCGAGGGGTTTCTAACTGTTTTGCCTTTGCAGTGGTTGCGCCAGAAGTAATAAATCCGCTATCGTTGGTGATGTCAGAGGTCTTAGTCGGTACGGTGATATTTACCTTGCGGTTTTCATCAGGTGCTACATCGGCACCATTTTTCTGAATGCCAACAATGATATTTTTCTCTGCATTGCTCGGTGCATGTGCAGACTGAGAGTGTGTATAAGCGGCATGACCCTTATCACCTGGGAATGCTGTAGATGCAGTAGTACCCAGTGCAAGAGTCTCAGAGATTACGATATACTTGGAACCAGACCAACGGTAGGTTTTATTATTGGTCAAATCTACATAAATTTTACCTGCCTCAGCCGTATAAGCACTAGATTTTTTAGAATCCTTGTAGAATGTCGCTGAATCATCAGATACATAACCTTCAAGAACATCATCAACGAAGCTTGGAAGCTGTGCAGATATTACTTTACCATCGTCACCAAGAGATGCTACGCCATTAGCGACACCTTTCTGAGAAACAGGAATAGCTTTTACATCATTAGCAGAAAGAGTGATATCGCTGGTTAATGCCTTGCCATTGACCTTTCTGGAAGTAGGTACTTTTCCTCCAAGAGCAGAATTTACTACTTTATTCTGAACAGGGTTAGTAGAAGTGGAAGATAGCGCATTATCAACAATGGTCTTATTTGCACCAGATGCAATACCATTTAATTTTTCAAGCAGAGCAGTAGTAAAAGAAGCAGTAGTTGCATCAAGAACACTCTTATTACTATGGCTGTGAGATGCATTCTTGATTAATTCCTGTACTTCCTCTGGTGTTAAGTTAGCATAAGCTAGGTCAGTATATGCGGTCGCACCATCACCAATCTTAATTTTTCTGGTGACAGTATCAACAAGAAATTCCCCTTTCAGACCGACAAACGAGCCATTCTGTGCCCACTCATCGGTCGTTTTATTGTTTAAAATAATACGTGTTTTTAAAGTTGTGTTTGCCATATAAATTTTTCTCCCGTATACGGCACTTAATCCGACACTATCTGGTGATTCAATAATAGTTATGCCATCATAAGTGTGCAAAGATTTATAAGTTTCAATTTGGGATTGTGTTAGAGGTGTTTCGATTGGATTAGATAGAATATAAGCAACATCGGCAGAAACATTATCGTTCGTTAAATTCTCATAGTATAGAACTATTGTATTAAACTTACCACTTGCACGAACACCTTCTGCTCCATTGGCTGCATTTTTGGAATACGTTGCAATATTGCACAAACATTCTGTATGTTCCTTAGACATATTTTGAATATTGGTTGCTACATGTTTATATCCACTATGCGTACTAGATGAAGCTGTTTTGTAGAAAATAACATTTACATGCTTAATCCGTTGACGATACACTCCCCGTTCAAAGTCAAATTCATCACAGATCCACTGCTGACCAGATGAATCAATGTAATTTCCGCCACTGTTTACCGGAATGCCCGGTAGACCGTTTGGTGCGAGAGTGTAAGAAGTCGAACCTTTGTACGGTTCGTAAGATGTCGCTTTGGAACCATATTCAAGTTGGATATTAGTTAATTCAACTGTACGTGTTAATCCAATACCTTCTGTATCAACTCTTAGAAAGATACCAATGTAAGCATCAGATATAAATGTTGCAGAAATAGTTGTTTCATTTGTGTTTGGAGATAATGTTTTATAAACAATATTATTATTTGACTTTGGATATTGTCCATTAGGTGTTGTAATAATACAAAATGCTTCATCTGTATCTTTAGATGTCGTTTCAGTTTGTTTATATGTACACGAAAATGTAACAGTTTCTCCTTTTGCTGGACTAAGAAATGATGCGTTTACCCATCCACTCTTCGCTGCAACCGTTACTTTACTCTGCGTATTTCTTACAGTTCCACCCCAACCATTTGCACCCCATTGAATTGATGAATCGTATATATTTTTACCTCGCACAGTAAGATTACCCAACGCACTCACAATCTCCTGCGGATATTCCGGACTTGGACTCGACTTTCCGCCGGTGTACGGTTCCCAGGGGAGCACGGTGTCTCCGGCGTTGAGCATAACATAAAAGTCAAAGGATAGTGCTACTTGGGTCGGAAAAATCACATACATACTCAGTGCCTCTTCTGTCCCGTCTAATGATATGGCAAGGTTTCTTTTGTTTTTATTTATACCTCCAAGGTAAGTCCAATGCTCATTTTGTTTGTGTACATTTGCTACTTTAGCAATATTAAGAGTGACAGAATCAGGAATAGCACCTGTAAAAGATAGTGTATAATCTCCCGATGGCAAGGTGAAATATTCAGTCGGCTCTAATAACCTAATATTACGAGAATTGTCAGCTGTACATGTTCCTTCCAGGTGCCACCCACCATCATCTTTTTGTGTCAGCGTCATCCCGACATTTGATTCTTGTGATTTTTTCGATACGAACAACTGCGCCCCTGTCGTCGTCACCTGCGTGGATTTGCCATACACCGTCAATCCCTGTAACGGTGCTTTACCACAATCCTCTAACACAACAGGATTACCAGAAACGGAAGTGTTTTCTAATTTAAATAAATCCATGATGTTCCTCCGTTTCTATTTGCCTGTTCCGTCTATAATTTCAATTTCGTTGTAATCACTACCAACCGTATAATATTTCAGATTGGCATCGTCCCATCTGTACACTCTGTTTTCCCCTTTGTCAATGTAGATACATTCAACATCTCCAAGTGTCGGAAATTCTAAATAGGAATCGGCGGTGATAACAATTTGTTTCTTTGAATCTTCAATTTGCTTGGATATATAATCCTTAATCTCGGAATCGTACCATTGGAGTCCATCCAAGCCGATATATGTGTTTACCATGATTTTCCTCCAATTAGTAAAATAGGAGAGGGCAATAAAGCCTCATCCTACTAAATCAATTTATTATGCGGTCGGGAACAGTGCTTTGATTTCTGTTTTGGTAGCAGCAACATATTTCACATCTTCGAGTGCTTTTACTCTAGTGTTTAAACCGGAAACTCCTGCTTTTGCTTCATCAGCAGCGGCTTTGGCATCGTCTGCCGCCTGTTTAGCTGCCTTAATAGCAGTGTCGGTAGCACCACCCTCAGCTAGAGAAGCTTTGTTAGCTGCAACATCTTTTTTTAGATCAGCGATGTCTGCTTCCTGTAAAGCACTATCTGCCTTATCAAGAGATGCCTGTACTTCGGTAGCAAGTTTTGCCTTGGTTACAACACCATCAGCAATCTTAACGGTAGTAATTGCGCCATCTGCTAACTCAACAGTACCGATAGAACCAGCGACGATGACTGCACTAATTTCTCTGGTGGTTGGATTAATAGTAAGCTGTACCTGTACAGCGTTCTTCTCGGCAGTGTAAATATCTACCAGAGATGCAACATTAATATAAATCTTGTCTTCGGTAGCGTTTGCCAGAGTCAGAACAATATAAGTACCTGCTTTCTGTCCTTTCGGATTTACCTCAACAACACCGGATTTTACAACCATATCCTTTGGAATGTCGATAACGCCAACAGTTTTTGTGCCCTGTTTTACGGTGTAAGATTTGAGCATACCGGCTGTAGTGGTAGTGGTGTCAAGAGTTACCTCGTCAGCCGCCTTAGCTGCGTCAATAGCAGCCTTATTCTCGTTGATAGCCTTCACAAGACTGGTCTTATCATCGGTGGTTAAATCAGTGAGAGTACCAATCTTACCATCAACCTCTTTCTTGTTTGCATCAATCTTGCCCTGTAAGGTGTCCTGAGCTGTCTTTACAGCCTTTGCAACGGAACCGTCTGTAGTCTCGTCACCATTTAGTTTAGCAATCGCATCAGTGTTCTTTTTGATGTTAGCGTCAATCAGTTTCTTTGCAGCCGCAATCTTCTCATCTACGTTTGCGAGAGTTGCCAGATCAACAAGTTTAATACCACTATCCTTGATAACCTTACCATCGTCACCAACAATAACAACATCACCAACGGTAGCAGCTTCAAATTTAGTTAAGAAGCCAGTAAGATCCGTCTGTGGAAGTTCGATAGTAAATGCCGGAGCAGTAGCGCCAATTGGCTCTGCAACGGTATAGAATTTCAGAGTGTTTCCATCAAGAGACACAGTCTTTAAAGAATTTGCAATACCAGTAGTCACTTTACCATCAATATATGGTTTGATTAAACTGTCGTACTGCTGAAGGTTCTGCAAAGATACATAAGTAAACGTAGTTGCCATATTATTTTCCTCCTTGTGAAAAATTAGAATAAGTTATTGATATCTGAATCCTCAACTTCATTGAGGGTTTCATTTAATTTAGTTTCAATCCGTTCATCGATCATCGGATCAAGTGTTGTTGAAATAACGTTTTTAACGTAGTCTGAAATTTCATCTCGTGTGACAAAATTTAGGGCAGCAATCTGCTCATCGACATAGGATTTTGTTGCGTATCCCTGTTTTTCAATCCAGTCTTTTGTTGGGATTTCAGATTGAGAAGTAATAGAACCATCAGTTACGACATAGTTGAACATATCTGTAGCTGTGATTTTGCGAATGGAGATTTCAGTATCTCCATGTTTAACCAGAAAAATATGATCGTTGCCAGAAATATAAGTTGTAAAATCACTTTGACAAATTTTATACTGACCACGAACTTTATAAACGCCAGTTGTCAAATTAGAAATGGTAATTGGATGATCTAAAGTACCATCGAGATTATCAATCGGTCTATTCCCTAACGTATCATAGTTTAAAGTCTTTGCATCCTCACTTAGTCTGCTTACATAAAAAGAGCCACCTGTATTCTTATTGACAATATAGGCTGTATAAGCTCCGTCAGTAAGAATGGCGACAATTTGACCTTCATAAGAATCAGTTGCACTATTTAATGCACTTTCCGCTGTAGCAACATCGAGGAAACGATAGATTTTAGAACGAACTGGATTAATAGATAAATCAGAACCAATAAGAATGTTTTCGTGTGTATCTTTGGTGTAGATAATATCATTTGCATCAAGCTTGCCATCGTTGATAAAACGCTCGATGTCGTTAAACTTGACAAGCGAGAATTTTGCTCTGTTTGCGGAAGTTTTGATAGCCATTAGCCGTCACCCTCCTCATCATCGAAGGCGTTGACATAGACCATACCATCTGTTGTATTATCTGCCAGTCTGGAACACTGTATGATTCTCTGTCGTTTCGTAGCAATTACGCTATTATCATTCTGAATTAAAAATGTATGCACGTTTTACCCCTCCTTTCGTTTTATGTACTCAAACTCCTCCTTTGAGATTTTACCAATAGAGAGGAGATGATCTAACTGTTCATTTTTTAACATTTTATTTCTGTATAATCTTTTTAAACTCTCTATAAAGTCGCTCATCAAATTACCCCCTGTTCCAACAAACTCATAGTATAACGGTCAATAATTTCTTCCGGTGACATACAATGAGTCGATTTAAGCTGATTATATTCATGTTCCGTAATTTCCTCTAAAGTCACAGTGGCGAATGAATCTACGGGAAATGGATTTAATGATGGAATGTGATATGCGGTGTCACCTGTAGACGATAAAATACCCTGTGCATCTTCTTCACTGCACTGTAACAGGATTTTGTGCTTGAGCTGAAATTTTACATATTGAATTGAACAGAGGACATCAATCACATTTTTGCTTTTGATTACTTTGTAAAACATAATTTTCCTCCAGTAAAACAGGGCGCTCCGAAGAACGTCCCATTATTATTAGATACTTAGAATGACTGCTACATATGATTCACCGTTGGCATATTTATAGCCGCTCAAAGAACCATCCGCATTTACTCCATACAAATAAGTATTGGACATAACATTGGGTGAACGCAGCCAATAAGATACGGCTATGTCATCATTAGTTTTTCTCAATCTTGTCGCATCAGAAGTAATGAATGGAATAGGTGAACCCTCATAACTATATGGCTCAAAATTCATACTACCATCCACTTCATAAGCAGACGGGATAGCAATATAACAGTTGGATGTACTTGTTTCAGTAGATTTCTGTCCGTTAGAAGACTGAATCTTAACCTGTTTGATAAGCTGTCTCCACTGAACAGGTATAGCTTTATAAAATCTTTCGTTCAGAAAAGCATTTAGATTCATTGCCGCCCAACCGCCTGTATTAGAAGATGTAGAATTTAGCTGCATCTGGTTAGCCAGTACATGAGAAGCCATGAAAGACATAAATGTACGACTGCCAGAATTATCAGATAAATAGTAACGCTTAAATGCGTACATTTCTAAATTGATTTCTTCGTGAGTCCATGCTGCAAGGTTACGACATGCTTTATCACCTAAATCAGCATTCCATACTTTCGCCCAGTAAATAGTACCTTTTGCATAATTCTCGTAAGCACCATCATCTGCTTTGGAACAACCAAATACAAGTGTACTGTTGGCAATTGCAGATTTGTTACTTGATAATGTAGAATATGCAATCGTATCCGCTGGTAAATCACCACGATAAACATGAATCTGTTTTTCGCCTTTAATATGACGAAGTACAAGAATATCTCGTTTTCCAATATCGGATGTAACGAGACTAGATGTATTCCATGTCAGCTGAGGTTGAGTATTATTCCAAAGTTTGAATCCAAGAGAACCATCAGATTTATAACACTGCATTAAAACAGCATTATTTGCATTCCCACTTGTAAACATATAGTCCACTGCAATAACAAAGTCCTTATCTTCATCAAATAAGGAAATCTGGGTATCTATATAATTTGATCCAGTAAACACAGTTTCTTGACTAATGATTGTCTGGTCAGTTATGTCTTCAAAAGAATAGTCTGTTCCCATAGTAAATGAGATGCTATCTTTTTCAGATACGATTTCCTGCTCTTTAGTAAGTTTACACATTGCGTAAATCTCAACTGGTCGCATAGTGCTTAAATCTTTGTTAGTGAAGTAGTTCTGTACATATTCACAAGAATCGAATACGGCATTAATGTCTTTGTCACCTGTTACATAACCACTTGAATCCCACTTATTAAATAAATAATACTTATATGCAGCTTCCTCAGCAGTGTATGTTGGAATGTCGCCACTATAGAATACAGTTGAACCATAATCAGCAATGATTGTTTCCTTTACAGTTCCCTTGGAGATGTAACGTACAGTATATTTTCGCACGATAGAAGTATAGGTTGCTGTGTAAACAGCATCAGTAAACGCGGTTGTAAAGTTCTTATCCCATCCAGCATAAGTAAAATCATCTTTTGCTGTAGATTCTTTTTGAGGAATAGAAATAGGATTATTCTGTCTCGTAATTGGATCAACAGGTTTTTCTCCTTTATCTACATATTGAATATCAAGAACTGTACCATCGTCATTTTTAAATTCAATTGTAAACTGTTCTACCAACGTGTTATAAGTAATATCTAAATCAGCCCATGCTTCTTGATATTCAGCTAATTTCTTTTCTCTCATTACAGGTACATGAACAGAACCAGCTAAGATAGATTGATCAGTGTTATATCCGTTGCGGTCAATACCTTTCATGCTATAGATTCTATCTAAAAGAGTAGTATCATCTAATTGCCAATTAATACCCGTAATACGAACACGGTTTGCATTCTTAGATTTTTCAATCAAACCTTTACAATCTACTACATTACAATTCTCTAAAATTAATGTAGAAATCTTATCATATCCTGTAATCTGTAAATTGGTAAGATATAACAAATTTTTCATATTAATAGAAGTAAGAGTATTTGGTAAAAGAGCAGTAGTAATTTTACCACCATTGGCAAATAGAACGCCTGTTAGACCTGAACCAGTTGCATAAAATTCTTTTAGATTTAAGCACTTGGAAAAATCAAGACTTGTAGAAAGATTTGGTGTATTTCTGACATCTAGTTTTTCAAGAAGTCTATTATTACCAATAACAAGATTTGTTAAGAATGTGTTTGAATATCCCTCTGTTGTATTACCAATAATAAGTTCTTTTAATCTTTCTGCTTTAGAGAAGTCATTATCATGAATGTAACATGTGGATACATCACCCATAGATTGAATACGAGATGCAGCATAAACTAACACCGCTGTATCATCCATAGTTTCGTATGGGCATGTAATATCATATACTTGACCTGCTTTAGCTCTGATTTGTTTAGCAGAAGAGTTACCAAACATTACTGATAAATACATATCTGAATATGGAGTAAGATGAAGAGTATAATCAGGTTTTACAACTACACCTACAGGAGTGTTACATCTGAACATAATCTGATCGGAAGTAGCAGTAGTTCCTAAGAATTTTGTTGCCATATAAATCTCTTGATCACGTTCAAATTGTCTACGTTGATACTTCTTCTTACCATTCATCATCTGCTCTAAAAAACGAGTGTTACCTTCACGATATGTTCTTTCATATTTTCTCTCGTAATCTAACCGCCATAATTCTTCACACCATTCATTCTGTTTTTCATCAAACTGATTAATAAGAGATGTTGCACTCCAACAGTTTTTAGATTCACATGACTGATACATAGTACGAAGTTGAGTTTGCATTAAATCACGAATACGACAGAAGAATACAGAATCAGCAGCATTAAAAATGTATCCAGAAGACGGTTCTCCATCGGTACGATAATCAGTGTCTTCTTTACCATATGTCATAGTAAGCTCTCCGCTATTATTGATTCCCAAAACCGAGTCATTATCATAATCAAAGAAGTCAAATCGGTATCCATTATTAATTCCAGCGGCTTCATTATCAACGGTATAATATTTTGCCTTATCACCCATTTCAGATGCTTCAGATGTACTAATGTAATGTTTAGCCCAATGCCAGAAGGTATTTTTAGCTCTATTATCGATCATAGTATATCTTAAAGTGAATAGATAGAAGTAAGTTGCTGCATCAACAATAAACCAATTCTTTAAATTATTTACAAATTCTTCATCAGTAGAAGTAATTACAAATTCATAAAAATCTCTCCAAATCTGACGATTATTTGTTCTAATTTGTTCCTTGATTTCATTTGTAGAGGTAGCTTGTCCATCCTTAGAATCCCCACAACAATCATATCTAAATTCAAATGAGCCATCCCAGTCATTATAAAGGGCATCATAAGCGGTATTACCAGATACCCACTCAGACTTACTAATAGGATATTTCATACTTCCATCTGAATTTTTAACACCTGTTTGAAAAGTAGAATTGGCAAGAGTATTATCACTAATCTCAATACAAAATTCTTTCATGTCATCTGGATCATAAGCTCTTGTAACATCAGTTTTCTTACTGTCTCCCATATTGCCGAGTGCGTAAAAATGATAAGAAGTATCCTGAAACTCTCTATGAGTAGATAAATCTGGATCGCTTTCTTTGATAAAGATAACACAGTTTACAAACTCCATGTCATTCTTTATTCTGGAATCTCTTTTTTGAGCTGGTGAAGTGTATGGTATATAATCATTAAACCGCTTTTGGATATAAGCATTATTTACCATTCTGAGGAAGCTATGTTTACTTTGAAATTCGTCCAATTCATAGGAATTGAATTTCTGGTAAGACTAATTTTACCAGTACCATCATCTATAACAGAACCATCTCCAAATGTGATTTTTGACTTATAATCTGTATCTAATGGAATCTTACTATTGATCTGATGAACACCATCAGCACAGAAAATGAAATCTAGGTTTCTTCCTGCTTGACCATATTCATTAGATGTAGTACCTTGTCCTACAACATATCCATTTTCAATTTTCCAGTTATCTAAAATAGGATCGCCGTTCTTATAAATACATTCCATCGAAGCATTCTTGATATAATTCTTCTTATCATTTGTAAAGATAGGAGACTCAATCATAATAATTCTCATATCAGGACAAGCTTCTGCTAGATGTTCTGGTGTAAGAGCTTGGTTCTCATCATAGATTTGATTTCTCTTATAACGATCGATCATCTCTGTAGCATTTCTTGCATCACAAATGAAATTAGTAAGAATTGCTTGAGAAGATAAACTTGTATTATAGGCTTTCATTCTATAAATATATACATCACAATCATCAGAGCCAATAGTAATGTATGCTGGGTTCTCCTGAGTAAAAGAATAATCAGAGGTGTAACTCATTGGTCTACCAGGTGTACCATCCTCATAAGCCATTACAATAGGAATATCAGTATCCTTGTTAATATTAAATTCCCATTCGATAATATCTTCTTCACTGTATGGAACATATAAGGATTTTGCAGAAGATTTGATATATGCCTCATGAACATTCATCTGTAGCCCAATACCATTAGATTCACACGATAAGAAAGTGGCATCGGCTTTTGCTACATTTGTAGTCTTGAATACAAATTTAAATTCCTTGCCATTTCTTCTTGCATCATCAGCAAAAAGATTATAAGAAATAACTGCTTTTGTACCAGCTTTGATTCCAAAATATTGATCACCATTTTCATCTAATTGATAACCACCATTAGACCAGTCAAAGTTCTCAGAAACAGTCATTTTTACGTCTGAATTTGTTTCATCAATCCATAATTTATTGGCATCATTATTAGACCTTCCGATTGGATTAAAATCAAATTGTAATCCTGTCGTAATAGGTTCTACATTAATATCCAATTTAGAGATAGTAACATTAATTGTTTTTACAGTATCTCTACATGTAATAGTTAATACATGAGAACCAACTTCTGTTGGTTTATACTGCCAGATCTGTGTATGAGAATCTAAAGTAAGAGTAGATACTACTTTGCCGTCAACTCCCAATGTTACAACTGGACTTTCAGTTGTTGAATCATAAACAGTATATTCAATATTTACTGTATCATATTGCTGAACTGAGAGTGTTTGCTGAATACATCCAATAACAGGTTTATTGTTAGTTGGATCATACCAAATAACATCTTTTTTAATATGATTCGATTCAATGGTTTCTCCGTTAATCTCAGCAGTAGTATATACTTCTACAAGATGTGAACCATGTTCTTGAGATGAGATATTGTAAGCCATTGGAATACCAGAAGAAGTAGTATTTACTGTATAAATTTCTCTGCCATCTAATGAGAAATGTACTGTCTTCTGAATAGCTCCGTAAGGAGTATAATCAAATGCAACCGTTCCAATATTATAAGTTAGTTTATCATTAAAAGATGATTCAATGCGAATATCAACCATCTGCACAGTCCATGATTTCGTTACAAGAGTACCAGCATCATCGACAATACTAAGTAATAATTTCTGTGTACCTAATGATATATATTGAGTTGCATCGAATGTATTTTCTCCACTAATAGCAGTGCCAGTTGCGATAGTTCTACTAGCAATTTTCCAAGTATAAGAACCTTCGGTTACTTGATCACCAGAAGAATCGATACCTGAGAAATTATATTTGATAACTGCTTTTCCCTCAGTTGTCATAACAACAGGAGATTTAGTAACATATTCAATCTTTAGAGTTGAAGTTGTTCCGCCACCTGAACCACCTACAATTTTAAATTGAGATTTAGCAGTACGAACTTCTTTATCATTTTCACCCTCATGCTCAATTTCCCAAAGAGTATATGTGCTGTCTTCATAAGTAGCATCATAGGTTTTATTCGTATCATTCTTATTTAATCCAGATAATTTATCTTCAAACTCAGCAACCTTATCAGATAGAGTGGTTATATTCTTTTTATTTGTATTTACTGTCTGTTCCATTGTATTTACAGACGAGGTAAGATTAGCAACATCAGCAGCCAATGCTTTCTCTTTCAAAAGGTTGTCAACATCTGTCTTTTTGTAATAATCAGTTCGTAAAGATTCTGGAATATTACCAATTTTCTTATTGAGAACTGAAACGGCAGAATCATTAGATTCTTTATAAGAGTTAAGAGCTTCTGAAATTGGATTTACTGCATTAGAAATCTTATTATCAACTGTTTGATTATAAGCCGTAGTCCATTTAACAGTAGGATTTGTATTAAGAACAATATCATTGATTTTTTCTTCCCCATTATAGAATGAGAGAGTAGATGTGGCTTCTGTATATTCTACCTTGAATTTAGCAAGTCCATCAATATTATTAATCTTATTATATACATCCTGTAACTGATTTGTTACATCAATATTAGAAATTAAATTGTCAACTTCTGTTTTATTATAGTACGTAGCAAGCTTTTCTGTAACAGTAGCCATTACATTACTATTAACAGTATTTGTCACATCACCAATATTTACTTCTATTGTTTTTGCTGCTTCCTCCGCTCTGGTTGCAGATGCGGAAGCTTGATTAGCATAAGACGCGGCTTCATTAATCTTGCTATTCATGGTATTAACAAATCCTGTATACCAATCTGCAGCAGGTTTAATAACTCCTTTACCAGATAAAGAACCAAGAATATTTAACTTGCCATTTGGTTTAGAAATCCAGCAATAATTATCACCCATTTCATTTGTACCTGTGGCACGAATTTCAAATGTGACTTCACCTGATAAATATGTAACACCACGATCGATCAACCAAGCAAAACGAATCTTATCCTTGCTATATTCACAATTCACCACATTATCAAAATCTTCTTCATTATTTTGATTAATATAATGGATTTGAATCAGCATATCTTTTAAGTCAATTCCATCATAAAAACGATTCATCTCAAAAGGAATGAATTGTGAATTTTCCTCTTGAGAGATATTAATCTGAGAACTGTCTACAGAGATATTTTTCCCTTCGTCAATGTAGGACAACTTCTCATCAGTGTAGTTATTGTACCACACATAATTATTGTTACGAACAAACGAAACAACTTCTTGTTCCATAACAACAGGTTGGACATCATCTGTACTAAAAGTGCTCAGATTAGTCGGAGCAGTAGCGACAGATGACTTCATCTGAGTCTTTTTAATTGACTCGCCAAAAGATAAAGCCATTGATTCTCCTTTCAATTTATTGTTATACAATATTATTCTTCGTCTTTTACATCGTATGTATTAATAACAACCATACCATCTTTAGTGTCGTTTGCTATCGCATCACCGAGATCGCTAATTTTAACACCAGTTCCTTTTCTCACACCACTAGATGTACCATACAAAGTACCAGCCTCTGCATCAAGTTTAATGTCATCCAATTTATCCTCTGCTAGAGTATTCTGTAAGTCAGCCATTGCTTTGTTTGTTTGTTGCATTACAATCAATCTTTGATCAAGACCACTTAATAAATTGTCAGGTAAAGTCATCCAATCAGAAATTGGAATAACAGTCATAATGAATGAATCAGTCTGTCTAACAGGAGTAGTTACTTTTCCTTCTTCATTCATTTCAACCTGAATAAAATGAACTCTGAACTGAACTTGTCCAACTTCATTTGTTAGATTTGTATCAATTTTCATTTTGTATAACAGATAATCATTTTCATAATTTTCATCAGCAATTTCCAGTACAACCTGTCCTATCTTGTGATTGATAGGAGTTAAATACTCCAAATAAGCTGTGCATTCTGCCATACTTAATCCGTTGTATTCTTTATCTACAACAATTTCTAAAGTGTCAACCAGTTTGGAATTTTGCATAATTCTCTGATTTTCAGTGACAATAGTAGTATTATCACTTCTAATTAAAACTCGAAACATTTTATCACCCCTTTCTATTGTTCTCTATATATTTTAATTAATTTTATTGTTAAATCTTTTTTAGGAATTTTTACAGAAATGAATGAGATTGTTCCGTCAGTGCTATTATCATCAATTGCAACAGTTGCTTTTGACGCAGGAATAATACTTGGATTGTCAAACCATGTCATAACCCTGTCGGTGTTCTTGACTTTTTCATTTGTATAAGTCCACTGATATTTAAAACCGTCAGTACGTTCTATAGGCTTCCAATCGACAGATGGAATAGAAATATCTTCTCCAACCGTAATACCTGTAAGTTCGTCTGTTTTTTTAGAAGAATAAGCAGTATTGGCTTTTTCTTCTTCATTAGGAGCATCATTAAGACCTACTTGATATTGTCCGATCTTTGTAAGATAAGTCTTAACATCATCCTTAAAAAATTGCTGTGTGGCTTTAACACCATCTTGTAATTGATTGATATCCACAGCACCAAATATATATGTTAAAATTGATGGATATTTACTTTTTAATGTATCCATCGTATTAACATCCATGTTATCCCATGCCGTCTGATATTGAGCCAAAATAGGACGTATAGTAACTGGAACATCTTGTTTATTAGCCCAGTCATCTACTTTTCCCGGAAATTGACTACGAGGATATTCATCATATTGTTGAGTTTTTTCATTATAACTCATTAAATTATTCCTCCTAACGTGTATTATTGTATTTCCGTTTCCAAACAAATGAAAAATCCTCTAGGAATTTATATAGGACTAAACTCATAGTTCCATTACCGACAGACCAACTAAATGATTTTACGATATATTGATTTGCAGGATCATCTTTTCCTAGATTATGAGGTTTATATTCTATTTTCATATTTACATCTAACCACGGAATTACGAGAGTAGTAAGATTTACTGTGTCCATCATAGCGGTAGTAGTATAAGTAAGATATTCAGCCTGATTAAAACAAGCTGCATCATCTGAAAGATTAGAATAATCTACAGATTTTTTTACTTCATATCCTAAATTGGGAATACTAAATGGACATTCTTTTGATGTTTCTTTATATAATCCATGACATTGATATTGACCTAATAAAAATAAACCAGCCTCTAATGTTTCAGCGTCAATAACATTAAGTCTTCTATATCTAAAAACATAAATTGTATCTGCTTTTAAAGTGTCTGCCGTTAGTTCTTTTTGATCTCCATCATAAATAGGGATAGGATCTCCAAGAGGTGTAATTCCACTATCCATTTTTTTATTTATAACAAATTTAGGAGATGCTAGATTGTTAGAACAAATTTTGATACCTATTTGAGTGAGATTATCAAGGTCACTCCATTTTTCAAGATTTTCCAGCGTTATATTATAGACATTATCTGCATAAGTAGAAGTTTCTGCATATCTATCACTATTACTTAATTCAAGAACTTTTCCCCAAACTTCTGTAACATTATATACATTTGTGAAATCTACATCCACAGTCTCACTTTCAGAAACAATGCTCTGCATGATAGTATTATCTAATACAACGGGATCATCTAAACATGTAGGTATTTTTCTCCAAATAAATGTTCCATCTATATCAAAAAAGAACTCCCATGAATCGTATAAATCTCGAATCTTTTCCCACACTTGAGAATATGTAACACCTGTGTCAAATTCCAAATCATAAGGAATTTCTTTATTCATTTCTTCAACTACGTAATTTTCAATATTAGCAGCTTTCAATGTAGCAATAATTGACTTTCTCATATCTTCACCAGCAGGAATTAAAAGACCATGAGCAGTAATGTTTTGTGTATCGTCACCCATATGAGATGAACCATATCCACTCAGTTCTCCACCTAATGTACCATCATACAAAGCCATTAAATCAGGACAGGTTAAAGATAAGGTTTTATCAGATGCGCTATAAGAATAATTGACAGAAGAGTAGACAAAATTACCTAATTTATACCAAATGATTTTCTTTTCGCGTAAAGAATAGATACCATAACTTACACGAAGTCTTTTATCTAGCCATATTTTTTTATCTTTACCTATTTGGAATGTGCTATCTGTCACAACAAGAGTAACTTTATAACTGCGCCTTTGCATACTTTCAGAATCAACAGAATATGTATCATCTATTACATTACCTGTTATTATATCTAATACTTTAAAATTACTACTAAGTAACTCTACTTTAATGTAAATATTTTGTTCACCCTGTTTTAACAAATTAAGATCGGCTTGTGTTACTATATAAGACATAAAATCACCTACCGATCTACTTCTGAATCAATGAAACCGTTATCTGCGAGATCTCCAACATAATAAGCATCTCCACATTCTGTTACACTGAACTTAGTTGTAATGTTATTATAATTATCTGTGGATTCAGAGATAGAAGAGGTGATACCAATCATATAAATATTACCGTTAGGATCTTTTAATATTTTTGGCATACCATTTGATAAAAATTCATTTAATTGATTTCTAAAATCCCAACTATTTTCCCAATCCCATTCACAATCTTTAAGTTCAACAAAAATACATTCAATATCTCCAGAATAATACTTGAGGTTTCCATTTCGTATAATTACTGGTCGTTGCCTTCCCCATGTTTCAACTACGTTTACTTGTTGATTTAATGTTCTATCAAATTTCATATCCATAACAAGAGGATATGAAGCTCCACGTTCTACCATAAAGAAATTATTAAAATCTGATTTTACTTCATTTGTGATATATTTGTTTTCGCCGCCAGAAATAACAGGAACATACGCATATTCAATCTCACCAGTTGGTTCTAAATAATCAATGAAATGAATTTCAAAATCCTTATTGGTTTTTATATCTTTTTCATAAATGGTTTGGAATTTAGAATCTTTGGATGTTCTCTTTTTGATTCTTACAGATTCGACAATACTTTCAGTAAAACTTACATTTCCACCATATAAATCGCCTTTGTAAACTGAATGAAGTCTCGTATCAAATGTCCATTGAGAAGGAATTTTACCTGTAAAATCTGATACATTTATTACAGCTACAGTCACATATGTCTCATCATGAATAGCATTTGATAATGTTAATGTTCCAATATCATCTGTAGCTGGGAGAGAATTGAGTAGGGTAGATGGTTCGCCAGTGCAAGTTCTTCCTAAAATCATTCAATTACCTCCTTTTTATCTACTAAAACAACTTTAATATTATATAAATTTGATTCTCTTGTAACCAATAACGAAAACTGTTGATTGTCTGTTGGGACTTTTACATAATTACTATAAATTGTATAAATCCGCCCACCTGTCTCTACTTGTAATTCAAAATATGATTTATAACCATCAGAATTAGAATATGAGCCTTCTCTATAAATTACATCTGCTGATGTTTTTTCTCCTGTAAAATGGACAATAGAGGTATTTAGATTAGGTTTTTCAAAAAGATATATATCACTATGATCTCCAGCTACTTCAAAACCAATATCATATGTGATAGAATTATTTCTTAAATCAATTTTATCTCCATCAATATACTCCACATCTTTTTCTGATGTAGCATTCGTAGAAATAATATTTGATTTAACTTCAATTGCTCCAATATCAGCCATGTTATTCACTTCCAAAGGAGAGAATACTTGTGCCTGAATATATTGTACAGAAAATAAAATAAATCCTGTATCTATTTCCATTCCGTGAACAGTTTTCCCTGTCGCACGAACATAATATTCCTTACCATTCTCCAATTTTGATATTACATATTTCATAGAATTTACATCACTAGCAATTTCTCCAGAATCTTGTAATAATTGCATACTGTAATTGTACAATTTTATATTGTATGTGTTCAAATCTTCGTTTTCTGACTGTGCATATGAAACATTGATTTCATATGTAGATGCTCTTACAATATCTGAATCATTAAGTGATAATTTAAAATCTGGTTCACTGAAACAATAAAAAGGAGTGCCAATAGCCTGAGTTTCTGATTCTACACCATCACTATCAATTACTGTAATATATGCAATATAATATTCTCCATTAACTAACTTGCTAGTAGGAGATAAATCTGGTTTATTTGTGTCAATCATATTAAATTCTTGCTTCATTTGGTTAGTATCAGTCATATCATAAACTGTCTCACCAGTTTCATTTTTCTTAATAATACAATGGACTTGACGAATCTGATTGCCTTTCCATGTAAAATTAATAATTGTCCCTTTTGATGCGTCAAAAGGCTCAATGGGATGTATTACGGCATACAATTTAACACCTCCTTTTTATAAAATTTTGTGTGTAAAATTCAGATTATCGGAACAAAGCATCAGAACTCTCTAAATCATATGATTCTGTGAAATCGTCATTAGATTCTGTGAAATCGTCATTAGATTCTGTGAAATCGTCATATGATAAACGTCTTGAGGGTTACATCTCCGGCAACTTTGGATTTGATACATATCTTACACAAGGAAGATATAATGTCTCAAGTAATGCAGGAACAAGTAAAGGAAATCCTTATAACGGTTACTGTTACGGGGTTTTATTTGTAACCGTTAGTGATGGTTATACTTACAATGGCACAAATAATTGGATTTGGCACATTTTTATTAACACAAGCGGAAATTTTTGGGAAAGACATAGGATTAATGCAGGTTCGTGGACTTCGTGGGTGCAGTTCAAATAATTAAGCAGATTTAAAAACTTTCCATGCTGTCCATGAATCTTTACTTCCACCAAGGGCTTTGCAAACCCCACTCCTTAGATTAAAACGCTCGGAAGTATTATAACTGAATACAATCTGTGTTATTGTGTCTCCACCTCCAGATATTACAAGCATTTGTCCCCATGATCCGTCTGGTGGAGCATTCGTACCTTGTGTTGTATTACTTAATCTGTAAAATCCACTGGTTAAAACAGTATTAAAATCAGTGTTTGATGGTAAAGGGCATCGCTTATCGACCTTAGTTTCAATCAAGTTTTCATAATCTGAAATAGTTTATCCGTATTACCAATTTTTAAGCATTATTACATCTAATGAAGAAGATAATAAAGCATCTGCTAAGTCAGAATAAACTTTAGGTTGTAATAAATCACCTACATCCAACCATATTACACATGTAAAATTATATCTGGTTATAAATCCTAGACCGCCGCCACGAGAATTATTTACAATTATATTATTCCATTGAATATCATTTTTAAATATACCCAAATCATAATATGGTGTTCCATTAACTGTATTTTTTACATGGAAAAATACATTAACTAAATATGTACCACGTTTTTTGATTTTCATTTTTCCATCAGAAATTTCTATATTTGTGCCACCTGTAGTTGAGAGGGGGATTGGTGTCCATGTACGAGGGGTTAGTGTAATACCTGTCTCACTCCACCCATATGCAGCATAATCATTCTCATTAACGTAGTTGTATTTGATGTTCTCATAATCTGAAATATGGGAAGTTAAATCAGTCTGTAACTTGGTCAAATCAGTCTGTAATTTTGTCACATTAGCTTTCAAATTACTAATCAAAAATGCGCTCCAACTCAATGCTCCTTTGACACCTTCAAGTACAGTTGCCAATGGATTTTTTGATTTTACTTTTCCAAGAGAGGGAATAATATAATTGAGAGGTTCATCATTTTCAGGGGTTTCTGTATAATTTGGTAATTTAGAAGTATCTACATCTGTATGATTTGTATCTGTAGTAGCAGGATAAATTCCATTATAATCTTCAAAGACTGGCTGTTGTAATCCAGTAATAGCAGCACTTTGATCTGAATTATATGAATCATCCTGAGATGGATTCACAATACGAATGGTTTCTGCGATCAACCCTTGTGTTGGAACCTTTTTCGCATGAAAATAAATCTTGCCAGCAGCAGAAGACACCCAGATATTTGCCTTACTTCCTACCTTTTGACTACTTGATGCAAAGTATACATCCACGATACTTTCATCTAAAACAAGAGTATTATCAAGTGTACATATATATGTTCCATCTTCCTGCGTTTTAAATTCCCCCGGCAGGAGAGTAACATTGCTTAAAATTGCAGAATTTCGTCCACTTGTATACCCAGCGACTTTCTGCCCGTTATGATAAATAGACATAAGAATGAAACCATCCTTTCATTTATAATTTTTTATACTGGAAGAATAAATAATTCTTCCCATTTATTCATAGGCGCACATACATAAACTATATCATTCTCATTATAAGATTGAGAACTTTTAGCTGTATATTTACCACCTTTATATTCAATTTGATATTTGCCATCACTTATTTTCTTCAAAATTCTGGCTCTAAATGTTTTATCAAAAGGAGCCTCTTTTATTAAAGATTGAACTTGAGAGAATATAGTAGTGGTAATACTTTTAATTACTTCTTGGTAGTTCATAAAAAATAAACCTCCAATATAAAATATGACAGCCCTGTTATAAGCAGAGCTGTCACAAAAATTAGAATTTAAACTTAGAACGTTGCTGTGCCATAGTTAATTCAAGATTATTATATAAAGCCTTAGCAAATCCATCTGGATCTTGGACATTATTCATCATAATTTTTTCAATATTAACTTTCACGTTGCTCACAGCATTATTAACCTGTGTTCCAAGAGATGACATTGCAGAAATACCACGTTTGATTCCATCAGCATAAGCAGAAGAATATGCGTTATTAAAATTAGACATTAGAGTTTTGCGTTGTTCATCATTTACAATCTGTTCACCAGCCTTGAGAATATATGGATACTCATTAGGATCTAACTCTTTAAGCCCCATAAGTTTCATCCAAGCTTCATCGTCATTGGCAACACCAGAACCAACAGCACCAGCTTCCAAACCACTGTGAGCGATGCCAGCTTTCTTACGATTAATTTCTGCACCGGGTCCATTGTTTTCGTCCTTATTAGACCAAGCGCTCTTTCCAGGTCCATCAGATTTACTATGATGTTTCTTTTTGGAACTAGAATCGTCATCCTCATCTTCGTCATCATCATCACGTTCAGATTCTTTTAGTGCTTTCTTAACATCTTTTAGAACGCTCAACATCTCAGATACATCTTTTGTAAGTTGTTGCCAACTGGTAGTCTGTTCTCCAATTAATTTGGAATTTTCTTCATACTGACGTAGAGAAGCAAGTAAATCTTGTCCAGATGTTTTCAAATCATCTTTAATACCAGCAAGAACTTGTTCCGCACTGGAACCAGAAGCACCCGTTACATCTTTGCTGTATTGAAGGACATTCATAAGATTAGCATCAGCAGAAATCAGACCTTTATTAAGTTGATTTAAAAGTATTTGAATCTGTGTCTGTGCTTCATTCGCTGTAATAGTACCAGCCTTATACGCTTCAATATAACTATTCAGAAGATTATAGATTCTCTCTGTAGACTGAATCTGATCCTCATACGCTTTCAGTTGAGAAGCATTCTGTTCATACCGATTCTTAAACACAGTATAAATGTCATTATCATTACCAGATAGAACCTTATCTTTCCAACCAGAACCAAGATAATCAGTAGCAAGAGTAGCATTTTGAGCCTTGGTTACATTCTCGGCAATCTCAGACCACTTATCTTTGATTTTGTCTAAGGCTTCGAGCTGTTCGTCAACCTTATCATTGTAATCATCCAGTTGTTTATTGAGAGCATCTAACTCTTCTTGCAGATCATTCTTTGTTTTTGCAAATTCAGCATCTTGGAATTCTTTCTGTGCGTTACGAATATTGTCTGTGTTCGTCTCGTAGACAATCTCGCCGTTACGGGTTCATTCTGTTACTTTCGGTCATCGACCTACTGACCATATATTAATATGGCGATACGTCATTTCTGGCGTATTCTCACATTTCTTTTATTTGGGATTATTTTGTGAGATCGGACTGGATCTTCACCCTCTTGTCTTCTTAGAAGAGTAGGGGAATAGCGAAGGTTATATGATTACTCATGCAACCGTTACAGTCTCTAAGGATTTTGAATTTAGACATAAGAAAAGACACCTTAGTTGGTGTCTTCTTGAGAATCGAGCATATGAATTATTCCATCTATGTCAGGAGTCATAAAATGTTTATTGCCATTTTCGCATTGTTTCAAATAATCTTGACAAGCTTGTACAATAATAGGTTCATTATCATCAATTTTATTTTTTATCATTAAATCAAATGGTTCACTTATCAAATATGTTTGAACGTATTTATCTATGATTGGAAATATTTTAATATAATGAATTCCATGTGAATGATGTAACTTTGTTTTTGAATTAGGTGGTAATGGCAAGTATTGATTTTTAGGAGTAGTCGGTGATATATTAGAACGCATTGGTACAACAAATTTCCTATATTGTTCTTTATATTTTAAGCTAATAAGTAAAACACTTGGACGACCATCTTCATTAAATAATAATTCTTTATGTACGCTATGTTTTTTACATTCATTAAAGAAACTGTCTGATATTTTTACTAATCTCATCTTTTGCTCCTAAAAAGAAAGAGCCAATCAAGGCTCCTTCTAACATACAGTTGGATAATATTCTACTTTTACATCCCGTTATCCGCGGAGATAAACATACAGTTGAATGATATTCTACATTTTAGTCCCGTCATTCACGGAGACAAACATACAGTTGGATAATATTCTAACCGTTATCCACGGCTTACCAGAACTATCAACTAATTCTTACCTTTATTATACACAATAATTTGGATTTGTAAACCACAAAACGTATATTCGATTCCATTTTTGAGAGAATATATATATTTATGCTTTTTCTTATCTAAATTCAATCTTTCCACGGTCTTGTCCGTCCCATCGGATATTAACCGTTATAGCTATTTTTATTGCAATCACATTACTGTGAAAGAAGGCAATCATTTCACCTTTTCCGTTTTCTGCGTATTAGCAATCTGTAAATTATAGAGTTTCTGTTCTAAATCCTGTTGTAATTGCAGTTTCGTGTTCTGCTTATCCAACAGATCAATCTTATCTTGAATAGCGTCTTTCTGTTTCTCAATGTTCTTCTGGAACTCTTTTTGCTGGTCTTGGATGGCTTTTGTCTCATCGTCAATCGCACCTGTAACAGCACTAATGACAGTCGAATAATCATCCTGTAAAGAAGATAGAGCATCCTTGACTGTATTCAAATCAGAAGAATAATTGCTAATCTTAGTTAATGGGAGTTGGAGTAATTCTTCATTCCATTTTTTCAGATTTTGAATCATACTGGACATTTCGCCATTGACGTTCTGAAGCTGACTGTATAACTCGTTCCAGTTATCAGAACCAACATCGTAAGTATCCATAACATCTTTAATAATTCCAGCCTGTTCTTTATACTCACTGATGATGGTAGAACCATTCTTGATAAGTTCTTGGTAATAATCTGCTGTAAGAGCAGTACCAGATGCTTCTAATTCAGCACCCCAGTTCTGAATAGCAGTAGAAATATCCTTATACATATTAATGACGGTTGTCATATTTGTAATAGGCATTTCTTTTAATTCTTTATTGAGATTTGCTTGCTCTAGTTTAAGATCTTTAAGACTTACTCTTGCTGACTCGATCTCATTTTCCAATTCGAGATATTTTTCTGTATCTTCTTTTGGATCGAGTTCTTTAAGTTTAGCAATCTTACCATTAATCTGATTCCTCATATTATTCTGTTGAAGCTTATTATTTGAAATCAGACTTTCATACGAATCGGCACTAACAATATGACCAGAAGCTTTTGCTAAATCAATACCCTTTTGAGTAAGAGTAGCTTGTGTCTGTAGAAGAGTATTTTCTTTTTCGAGCTTACCTATATAGTTGTTGTGCTTTTCTTCAAGGATTTTATAATGTTCTTCTTGAGCATCGAATAAACTACTTTCAGAGGATTTAACTTTGTCGTAGTATTCAATACCTTTTTGGAGATTATCATATAAAGATGAACCTTGTTTAGCATTACTATCCTTAGAAGTTTCCTGTGCAAAATTCTCTAAGGTTAAAGCACCACTTTCAATTTTATCACGATACTCTTGTGGTATTTTAGCTATGTATCCTTCATACTTGGCTTGATACTGTTCAATAGCACTTCTTAAAGTTTGAATCTTCTCATCATTGATTTTTAACTGAGAAGCATTAGCACTAAGACGAGATTCTTCAAATTTGCCACTTGTGATAGTAGCTTGAAGCTCGTCCATAGATTTACCAGTATTTTTTGAAATCTCACCTAATTGTCGAATACCTTCTGTGTAGTTTTCAACATTGGTAGGATCTGACATCAATTCGCTGATAGACTTAAATTGCACTTCGGTCATTCCAAAATAGGAGAGGTATGCACTAGATGATTTCTTGGATAGGAGAGAAGCTTGATTGTCTAATAGGGTAATTCTACGTTCAATCCAGTCTACTAAATTACCTTCTGCTTCTGTAGCATTCTCCGTAGATTTGGTGAGCTTATCTGTAGCTTTGGAAGCTTTGTCAGCGGTCTTGCCAAGTTCTTTAGCTTTTTCATCAAACCTACTTTCTCCGTACACAGTAACATTTACAAAAGAACCACTTACTGAATTTGGATTAGTATCAGTTTCCCCATAAGCTGTACCAGATGCATATGCAATTCCACGTCCATTAACAAATCCACGTTCAAGAAGTTCTTTCGATTTATTAGCATCAAAAACAATAGAACCTTTTGGAATAGAAGCAAATTCAGCACCATTATCACCATATGTACACCAAGAGCCGGTCTTAGGATCAACAACAATTTCTGGACCAAGTTCACCAATTAAAGCTGTTTCTGTTTTACCGTTTCCCCTTTTGTGCCAGATGCAGCGGCGGGACCATTTTTACTATAACTTTTAGTTCGACCGCTGGTTTTAGTGGTTTTAGACGTAGAAGTTGAACCAGATGGATTTGTTGATACAGGTAAAGGATCACCAATATCAAGATTAGTAGAAAGTCCATTCAATAAATCTTTTAATTCATTAATCTTTTCTATTGCCTGTTCTGTATTGGCTGTTACCTTAAATTCTTGGTCTTTACCTAACTCATCTTTTTTATCTTGAGCTTCTTTTACACTCTCATCTAATTTGACTTTAAGTGTAGTAATCCAATCAATTTCTTCTTCTTTACCTTTAATTTGAGATTTCTTCTCAGCGATTTGTTTTTCTAGTTGTTCTTTTTCTGACGATAAACTCAAATACTTGTCACCATCAGCAGATGATAAAGAATTTTCAACTTTTTTAAGTTTATTTTCTAATTCTTGAAGATCGTTCTGTAAATTTTGGAGTTCTTGTTTTGCCTGATCTGCAATAATATTAACATTAAAAGAACTCAAACCAGAAAGAGTAATCATTTGCTGCTGAAGATCCTGTAATACTTGTGCTGCTCCATCAGCTTCAATATCTACTCCATATGTTTGAGAAAGTTCTTTCCTTAATACTTCATATTGTTTAGATAGTTCTTCATAAGATTTCGCGTCTCCATTAACAATGCCTTTATTTAATAAGGATCTTAACTGAGATGCTTTATTTACTAAATCATATTCATCTTTTAAACTTTGAAATTCATCTCCAGAATATGACTCAGAGAACATATCTGTGCGTTGTTTTGCTAAATCTTTAAACTGTTTGCTGGTCTGACCATACTCGTTATTTAATTTCTGTAAATCCTGATCCACAAGATTATAAAATGTTGCCTGATATTCATGAACTTTCTCATCCCAAGAATTACCTTGTTGAACGATACGATTCATTACAGATGACATCTCCCCGGTCTGTTTGTAATTAACAGAATCTTCGTGAGAAATACCATCATCAACTTTCATGACAATTCTCTTATTATCTGAGTCAGTTTCCAAAATATTCTTTGTACCAGTTAAGGTTTCGTCAATGTACTTTGACAACTCATCAGGAGATAATACAGAGCCATCTGGAAGAATCGGAGTATAATGAACATATACATATTTCCCTGTGTCTTCATTACCTTGCCAAACAAAATCAGACATTGTGTATGTAGTAGCAACATCATCATCATTGAAATCAGTCCAACCTTTATCACGCATGGTTTTTCCTGAAACCTTCTGACGATTTGTTAAATTAACATTACCATACTCACTTAATTGTTCAAGGGCTTTTTTAGCATTATTGATATCATCCTGATTTACTTCTATGGTTAAACCATTCTGCTCAAAGTCATTTCTTAGTTCATCATATTTGGTCTGTGCTTCAAAAAGAGCATCATCTAAACTGTTTAAACCATCTAAATTCCAATTGAATTTTGAACCATATGTTTCTGCTTCTCCGAAGATTGCACGAACTGCTTCTTTTGTAAGATTTAATTTCTCTACAAAATCATCAATCCTTGTGCCTTTGACAATATCAGCACCATCTTCAGTTTTTGTCATTAAACCTTTCTGAATAGCATCAGCAATGAAATTATTAACGCCAGAACCATTATCAGCAAAATATCTCTGTAACGTTTTGAGATATTTTGAAATGGCTTCTTTGTCTTCTGAATCTATGGAATCAGGAACTAAAAACCCTAATGCAGATTTATATGCCTCTGTACCAACTTTACCATTTTTTAATGACTCCATGATGAGTTCAATGGCATTGCCAGCATCAGTAAACATTGTTCCCTGTGTCGGTGCATTCTGAGCATCTAACCAAGCCTGATATGTACCTGTGGCTTCTCTAATCTGAGAAGTCATCAACTGATAATTCTTAGCATTTAAAACAATTTGTTCATTATCTTGTTTTAATGCCTGAACCATTTCAGAAGTGATTTCTTTTCCATTAAGAACAACTTTATTTTTTCCATCGAGAGCAACAGTGTATTCATCAATCTTGGAAGCGTTAATAGAATACTGATAACGTTCTTGTGCTTCCGTGGCTTCAATAGTTGCAATCTGTTCTTCAGCTTTAAACTGAGCTAACTCTTTAGCCTTTTCTGAATTAAGTTGCATCACTCCATTTGTATATTCTAAACAACTGGCATAAGCAGATAAATCATCTGTTAAATTAATAGATTGACCTGTTTGTTGAGCTAGGAGAGCAGCATCTAAAGATTTATAAGAAGAAACAACATCATCGACAGTCTCTTTTAATGTCTTCATTTGCTCAGTGCTGTTAGTAAATGAATTTGCGACAGCAGAAGAACCGTTAGCTGCATTTTGTTGGGCTTCAGCGGCTTCGTTGACAGTGGAAGCAAAAGATTTATAAGAAGTGATTCCTTCTGTAACCTCTTTTAGTATTTGTTCTTGCGCTGGAGTTAATTCTGCACCAGATTCTTTTAATGCTTCTAGTCCGTTTTTGGTTTCAATAAGAACATTACACATTTCTAAAGCACGTTCCCTTGCTTTAGTCATATTATTCTCAAGACCACTATGATTTTTATTTAAGCGTTCTAATCTTTCTGATAATTTTTTGTATTCAGAAGATTGTGTGTTAGTGATTTTTGATAATCTTTGAGTTGTATCTGCAATATCTTCTTCATTTTCTTTTTTAGATTGTTCCCAATTTTTATACTCTTCGAAAGCACGATTCATTTCCTCTGTCGCACTTATATTATCAAAAAGCCCATCACTATCTTTTTTATATTGACTTTTTACTCCAATTCCGTATGAGTATGCAGATTGTTGACCAGTTTTTAAAGCATTAATTCTGTTTTCTTCTTTTTTTAAATCGAGTGTCTGTTGTAAGATATCTCTCTGTTCAGAAAGTTTATTTATCTGTTCATTGTTTACTAAATCAATTCCTGGAGTATTTTTTAACTCAGCTAATTGTTTATTACAATCTGATAGTTGACTTTCTAAGTCTTGTACTTCTGATGTTGATTTCTCATAAGCAGCATTAGCTTCCGACATTGCTTCAGTTGCATATTTAGTACGATTGATATATTGGTCAATTCCAGATACAACTTTGGATGCAACCCATGTTACACCAGCAGTAACAAGAGCATTACCAACCATCTTTAAAGCATTAATAGCAAATTTACTTGCTTTTGCACCAATTGTTAGCTCTTTTAACTTTTCATCATGCTCTTTTGCAGCTAATGCAGCTTCAAGTTGTGCTTTCTGTAAATCGTCTAAAGATAGTTTTTCTAAATCACATTCTTGAATAAGTTTTTCTTGCCATTTTAATTCTGGATGATCATCTAAAGTAGAAAAGTAATCTTGCCATGATTTTTCATTGGCATCAACTAGCTTCTTTTGATTCTGTATTTCAATTAAATCATTTTGAGCATCAGACCTTCCATAATTTTCGTATTTAGAAGAATACTGAAAGTATGGTTCAATATCTTTTTGCCGAACAATAAATTTATTGCATAAATCAAATTCATCTTCTATAGGAGTAGATAAGTTATTTATTAAATTCTTGAAAAATCCTTTATTATTAGTTGTATCAAAACCTGTCCCATCAGCTAATCCAGCTATAGAAGAACCTAAAGAATCATTAAAAGCCTTTCCACAAGCCTCTCCAATTTCTTTAAATGATTTTTTGTATATTCCAATCTTAGATAAGAAACCATCGTTATTATTAAAAGACCTAAAAATCATATTGTGGTTACAAGTGTTTGAATCTTGTTTTAAGGTGATGTAAATGTTATACTTAATCTAAGTGGAGGTAAAAATATGTTAAAGTATTGTAAAAAGTGTGGTACTATTTCTAAACGCTATGAATATGAAAAAGATGAACCTTGTCGATTTTGTAAAAACAAAATGTATGATGTACCAGATGAGTATTATCCCAAATTAAATGGAGAAATTATACGTACTGTCATTGACAACAAAGAAAAATTTTTAGAAGAGTGTGTTAAATCTTCTCCAGAATTTGATCCTAAATTGTTTGAAGAAGCTCCTTTATTTTTTAAGAAAAAATCACAAGAAATGGACAGAGCTATAAAAATAGGTTCAGCTATCCGCGCAGGAGCAGATCCTAAATTAGCATTTAAAAATGGTGGACAAAATTTACCGAAGTGTCCTGCGTGTGGTAGTTTAAATGTAAAGAAAATTGGTAGTGTAGAACGTGTTGCGTCAGTTGGCTTCTTTGGGTTGTTTAGTAAGAAGATTAATAAAAGTTTTGAGTGTAAGAATTGTGGTATGATGTTTTAGGATATTTCTGACAATAAACATATGTTCAGACTTCTCCTTTGTAAACTATTATGATAGAATTGATTTATCAAAATATATTACAAAGGAGAAGTGATTGATATGTATATTGGACCATCCCCAGAAATTCAAAAAATTCTTAGACAGAACGCCAAAGATAGACAAATTGAAGTAGACGCTTCAAAAATGGAACTTGATAGTAGCGCTCCGCAAGTCGCTTATTATTTGTATGAAGAAATTAAAGATTATCAAGCTAAACTTCCTAATACTGAAGATGTAGCTATGTCTCTTGTTCAATTTAACCAGAACATTACTATATTAGTTAATGATATTGGTAGTATTGGAAGTAATTTAATTTGTTTTCATGGAACAGATACCTCTGGAAAACCACTAGAGTTGGTACAACATGTACATCAATTAAATTTTCTTTTAATGGTTGTTCCAAAAACTGCTCCAGAAATACCTAAACGTAAAATAGGTTTTTTAGGTGGAGATGAAGATGAATTATAAAGGTCTTTTCATCAGGTTAGAATAAACCTTATATAAAAGTGCGCGAGATTTAAGAAGAGATAATTTATTTTCTATTAGAATAAACCTTATATAAAAGTGCGCGAGATTTAAGAAGAGATAATTTATTTTCTATTAAAAGATTTTCAATCTCTTTTTCAAGTCTTTCGCACTTTTCTTTGTCGATTAAAACATA
>NZ_QUFZ01000024.1:0-38472 GCF_003478725.1 Clostridium sp. AF22-10 | reverse complement strand
AAAGAATGTGCCTTGGCACATTCTCGCGCCGAGCGCGGTCGCTTGCGACATGTTTCTGCTTCGCGCGAGTGCGCATCATTGGCACGTTAGTGCCTTTTTGTGTAATAGGGAATTCCAAGGAATTTCCTGTTACACAAAAAAGGACCGCCGCCCCCATCGGGAGCTGCGATCCTCTCACTTTCTTACCGTTCTTCTTAGACTTCCGGTTTCTCAACCTGAACGATTGCATCCTTACGCATCGGGATGCGGCAGTTCTTGTTGCTTCCAAACTCTACGATTACAGTATCATCGGTCATATCGATAATCACGCCGTAGAAGCCGCTGGATGTCAGAACGCTGTCGCCTACTGCTACGGTTGCCATCAGTTCTGCCTGTTTTTTCTTTTCCTTGGACTGTGGACGGATTGCCATAAAATAGAAGATGGCAATAATAAATACAAGGTAAACGATCATTCCGCTTGTGCTGCTCATGTGGTATATTTCCTCCTTTAGTTCGATTCACCCATCATGCCTGCAAGTTTCTTTGCTTTATACTCAGCATAACAGTGATGTTCGATCGCGTCGCGAATCTCTTCCATCATTTTATTATAAAAATACAAATTATGCAAGACGCATAATCTCATCCCCAGCATTTCCTTCGCCTTAAACAGGTGGCGGATATATGCGCGGGAGTAAGAACGGCATGCCGGGCAGCCGCAGCCTTCCTCGATTGGGCGCGGATCCAGCTCATATTTGCTGTTCAGGAGATTTAATTTGCCATGGTTCGTGTATACATGGCTGTGGCGTCCATTCCGGGACGGGTACACACAGTCAAAGAAATCGACGCCCCGGTCTACCGCTTCCAGGATGTTTGCCGGTGTGCCGACGCCCATAAGATAAGTCGGCTTGTCCTCCGGCAGGTGCGGAACGACTGCATCCAGAATCCGATACATTTCCTCATGCTCTCGCCAACTGCCAGACCTCCGACCGCATAGCCATCGAGGTTCATTTTGCTGATTTCCTTCGCGTGTTCGATACGGATATCCTCGTAAATCGCACCCTGATTGATACCAAACAGGAGCTGTTCCCGGTTGACCGTATCCGGCAGTGCATTGAGGCGTGCCATCTCATCCTTGCAGCGCGCCAGCCAGCGCGTCGTGCGCTCCACTGATTTCTGTACATAGTCCCGATCGGCAAGACTCGGCGGGCACTCATCAAATGCCATCGCGATCGTCGAACCTAAGTTGGACTGAATCTGCATACTTTCCTCCGGTCCCATGAAAATCTTGTGACCATCGATGTGGGAGTTAAAATAAACGCCCTCTTCTTTAATCTTCCGCAGTCCCGCCAGGGAAAACACCTGAAATCCGCCGGAATCCGTGAGGATCGGGCGATCCCAGTTCATAAATTTGTGCAGACCGCCAAACTGTCGGATCAGCTTGTCGCCGGTACGGACATGGAGGTGGTAGGTATTGGAAAGTTCCACCTGCGTGCCGATCGTGCGGAGATCATCGGTCGAAACCGCGCCCTTGATCGCCGCCACCGTGCCGACATTCATGAAAACAGGCGTCTGGATGGTTCCGTGGACCGTTTTCATTTCCGCGCGTTTTGCGCGGCCATCTTTGTATAAAATCTTGTATTCCATCTTTTTTCCTATACTTTTTACTTCTCTGCCTTTGCCTTCTTGCCAGCCGGTTTGGCATTCTTCTCCATGCGCTTTTTATTCAGCACATACCAGACAGAGCCGGACAGGCATACGGACGAATACGTACCGCAGATCAGACCTACCATCAGCGGAAGAGCAAACTCACGGATGGAAGATACACCCAGGATGTAAAGAATCAGGACCATGACGAAGGTCGTCAGCGTCGTGTTGATGCTTCGCGTCAGGGTCTGGCTGATACTGGTGTTGACGATCGTCTCAGCGGACTCTTTATTGCCCAGAAGCTTCATATTCTCACGGATACGGTCGAAGATAACGATCGTCGCGTTGATTGAGTAACCGACAATCGTCAGCATGCAGGCGATGAACGTCGAACCAACCGACCAGCGCAGCATCGCATAGCAGGTCAAGACAACCAGTACATCGTGCATCAGGGCAAGAACCGCGCCTGCCGCGAACGTGATGTTGCTGAAACGGAACCAGATGTAGATCAACATGCAGATCGTCGCAATCGTAACCGCCACAATCGCATCGCGCTTCATCTCCTGGCTGACTGCACCGGAGATACTATCGGCTGTGATCTTCTCTTTATCCACACCAAACTGATCCGCCAGCGCCTGGTTTAACTCTTCGCGCTCGTCCATGTTCAGGGTACGTGTCTTGATGATAACCTCGTTGCTTCCGGCTACCTTCTGGGTCTGTGTGCCAGCTTCGCCGGTAATCTTTTCTACCACCGGAACCACCTGGGAGGAAATATCTTCCAGAGACATATCCTCGTTAAAGGTAACGTTTGTAGAAGTACCGCCTCTGAACTCCATGCTGTAGTTGAGCGGCACACCCATCGAAGACTGATTGTGAACCATGCTACCGACGCCTGCCAGAATGATCACGAGCGACAGAGCAAAGTAAAGCTTGCGGAATTTCAGGAACGGACGCGTCTTCATATCCTTGCGGCATCCGTAGAATTTCGCATCCTCAAAGCCCATCTCATAGAAGCAGTTCAGGCAAATTTGGTTACAAACAGCGCCGTGAACATAGAAAGCACGATACCGATTGCCAGCGTCGCCGCAAAGCCCTTGACGGTACCGGAACCTCTCCAGAACAGAACCGCTGCCGCAATCAGGGTGGTTACGTTTCCGTCGATGATCGCGGAAAGTGCCTTGGCGAAACCTGCCTTGATCGCATTCTTGACGGATGTTCCCAGACCGATCTCCTCTTTGATACGGGTGAAAATGATAACGTTCGCATCCACCGCCATACCAATCGACAGGATGATACCAGCCACGCCCGGAAGCGTCAGAGTCACCTCAAATGCAACTAACAGGATCAGGATCAGACCGACATACAGGCACAGAGCCAGAGATGCAGCCAGACCCGGAAGCAGATATACGGCAATCATAAATACAATGACAATGGCAAATCCGATCAGACCTGCCTTTAAGCTGGTGGAGATCGCCTCCTGGCCCAGCTTCGCGCCAACTACGTTGGAACGCAGCTCTTCCAGCTCCAGGGACAGGGAACCGATACGGATCGTGGACGCAAGATTATTTGCCTCTTCATAATCCGCCATGCCGTCGATCTGGCACTGTCCACCTGTGATCGCCTCACGGACGGTCGGAGCAGAAATAATCTGGTTATCATAAATGATATAAATTGGTTTTCCGACGCCATTCGTGGTCGCCTCAGCAAATGCCTGTTTACCTTCCTCGGTAAAGGTCAGGGAAACGATATACGCCTTGGAACCGGTCGCCTTATCCTCGGTCATGCCGGCTTTCGCGCTGGCAACCTGTTTACCATCGAGGATCTGATTTCCTTCAGAGTCCATGAAAATCAGGGAACCCGGTTTTCCTAACTCTTCCAGAATCGAGTTGGCATCCGATACACCCGGAATATCTACGTTGATACGGTTATTACCCTCCTGGTAAACCTCCGCCTCGGTACTGTAATTCTGTACACGTTGCTGGAGCTTGTAAATCGTATCCGCCATATCCTCGGAAGACGGATTTTCTTCTTTCGCCTGATAGGTAATGCTGACACCGCCAGCCAGGTCAAGACCCAGCTTGATCTGATTCATCGTCGAATAGCCGAAATAGCCGAATACGCCGATGGCAATCAGAAGGAGCAGCATCCCCAGGAAGCTTTTTCCTTTTTTGTTCTTCATTCCTCTCTCTCCTTGTTCTCTACTCGTCAGAGCCGTCTGCAAGAGCAGCTTTTATCATGATCGCGCACTCGATACGTTTTTTCTGCATCTCACACCCGATATCATACGCATCCGTGATGGAACCGTGGAAATTGTAGGAATTGGCCGCACAGCCGCCGCTGCAGTAAAATCTGGCAAAACAATCCCGACATTTGTCTTTCGCATAGACATTGCAGAGCTTGAACTCGTCGCGGACTGCCGTGTTGGTCACGCCCGTATCCACGTTGCCGAGCAGGAAATCTTCGTTTCCTACAAACTGATGGCACGGATAGAGGTCGCCCCACGGGGTAACTGCCAGATACTCAGTTCCTGAACCGCATCCGGACAGACGTTTTGCCACGCACGGTCCCTGTGTCAGATCAAGCATAAAGTGGAAGAACGTGAAGCCGCGTCCCTCTTTGTGTCTCTTGACATACTCTGCTGCCAGACGGTCATATTCCTCGAGAATCTGCGGAAGATCCGCCTCTTTGATCGCGTAGGGCTCTTCATCCGGTGCTACGACCGGCTCAACCGACATTTTCTTGAATCCAAGATCGGCAAAATGCAGAACATCTTTGCCAAAATCCAGGTTGTTGTGTGTGAAGGTACCACGCACGAAATAATCGCGGTCTCCGCGCTTCTCTGCAAATTTCTGGAACTTCGGCACGATCAGGTCGTAGCTTCCGGTCCCGTTGCGGAATGGGCGCATCTTGTCGTTGACCTCTTTTCGTCCATCCAGACTGAGCACGACATTCGCCATCTCGCGGTTGCAGAATTCCATAATTTCATCATTTAACAGAACACCGTTGGTGGTCAGTGTGAAACGGAATTTCTTGTTGTGCGCCTCTTCCTGGGAACGTCCGTACTCGACTAACTGTTTAACCACCTGCCAGTTCATCAGCGGCTCGCCGCCGAAGAAATCGACTTCCAGGTTCCGGCGTTTTCCAGAATTGGCAATCAGGAAATCCAGCGCTTTCTTGCCGACCTCAAAGGTCATCAGCGCTCTGCGTCCATGATACTCGCCCTCTTCTGCAAAGCAGTACTGACAGGCAAGGTTGCAGTCATGCGCGATATGCAGGCAGAGTGCCTTGACAACCGTCTGGCGCTTCTTGAAATCCATAACGAAGTTTTTGTAAATGTCAGCAGTAAAGAGTTCTTCCTGATCGATGAGCTCCTGAATGTCCTCAAACGCCTCTCTGATCTCTTCCTGGCTGTATTTCTCTTTTAATGCTGCCGCCGTCTCGTCTTTCAGGGACTGGGCAATCTGAAACGGCTTCTCGCTGTCCGGAATCCGCTCCGATAAAAAGGAAATCACATCGTACAGAAGCGGATCGACCGAATGGACGGAGCCACTGTTGACATCCAGTACGATATAATATCCATTATTTATATACTGATGAATCACTGTCTTTCTCCTTCTATAAGACATAGGCAGGCAGACAACCCGGAACATATGCAGTCCTCTCCTCGGACCGCGCTCCGTCTTGTCTGCCTCCCTGTGTCAACTCTGCGTTTTCTCAGACTCCAGCTCTCCCACTCATGAAAAGCTCTGATTTATCAGAAAACGCCTCATTTGTTTTGTACTGCCAATTAGCGGTTCTGGTTCTCGCAGCTCTGGTTACCTACAGTACAGGATGTCTTACATGCAGACTGGCAGGATGTCTGGCACTCGCCGCAGCCGCCTTTCTTCATGCTGTTCTTCAGTGTGCTTGCGCTCAGTGTCTTTACGTGTTTCATCTCTATGTCCTCCTTCATTTTTTTAGTATATAAAGTCCTACAGATTATATCATATGTTGCCCGCTTGTGCAAGCATTTCAATTTACCGTGTTTCTCACAGATTCCGGCTTTTTTGGAACTGTTCACGAGTAGGCACTTTTGGAACCGAAAGTGCCGTAGAAAACGTGGTGGCAGCAGGAATTTGCCGTATTGAGATGCGAAGCCACGGCAAATTCCGTTACTGGGCACGTATGCGTGAACAGTAACGCTTGTTTGTAACAGTGTTTCATTCTGCAGGCATATTTGTCCTTCTTTGTTCATATGAATAGAAAAAGAATGCACACAGGTATTTTATCATGGAAAAATCAGCTATCCAGATTCTGCTCCGTTCTTCTCTCTTCTCCTACGCGGCAACTGCTGTCTTTCTGCTTCTGCTCGCGTTTGGGATGTACCGTTTTCAGTGGGGTGAAAAGGAAATCACGCTAGGAGTGCGCGGCATCTACATTCTCGCCTGCTTCCTGGCGGGGCTTAGCGCCGGGAAAAAAGCAAAAAGGCGCCGGTTCCTCTGGGGATTCTGCGCCGGCGCCCTTTATTTTCTTATTTTTCTAGCCCTGTCTTTTGCGATCCGACAGTCCCTCAAGGGGACTGCCTCATCCCTGCTGCTTTCCTTCGCCCTCTGCGCCGGAAGCGGCACCATCGGCGGTATGTTTAGCTAACGCCGCCTCCGACGGGCTTAACAGGTACAGATGAATCTTATCGATCCGGTTCTTATCCACACATTCAACGACGAGGCGGACGTTTTCCACTACAACCTCTTCTTTTTCCTGTGGAAGATGGTTCAAAAGTCCGATCACCAGTCCGCCGATGGAATCATATTCGTCTGACTGGAGCTCCAAATTCAGGCGTTCATCCAGATCGTCGAGTTTGACCGAACCATCTACCATGTATTCCCGCGGGGCGATGCGCTGAATGGATTTTTCCTCGTCTCCATCGTACTCGTCCCGGATATCTCCGACAATCTCCTCCAGCATATCTTCCAGCGTGATAAGACCGACCGTCGAACCGTACTCGTCGAGCACGATCACGATGCTGATCGCTGCTTTCCGCATCTCGCGCATCAGCTCAGCAACCTTCTTAAACTCATATGTATAGAGAGGTTTCCGCAGATATTTCCGGACAGAAAAGCCCTCTTCCCCGCCTTTTAAGAAAATATCCTTGATGTTCAGAACACCGATGACATTGTCCGTCGTCTCCTCATAGACCGGGTAACGCGTGTATTTCTCACTGCGGAATACCTCCATCAGCTCGTCATACGTCGCATCCACGTCCACAAACGTCATGTTGACCTTAGGAAGCATGACATCGCGCGCCACGGCGTCCCCGAAATCAAACACATTGTTGATCATCTTCTTCTCTTCGGACTCGATGACGCCCTCTTCGTGGCTGACCTCCACGATCGTCCGCAGCTCATCCTCCGTGATGGACTCGCCCTTTGCCTTCACATCCACGCGAAGCAGCTTCAACACTAAAAACGAGAGCTGGTTGACCACAAAAATGACCGGTGTCAGCACCGTCATGATATAATAAATGATTTTGGCGAACCGAAATGCAATCCGCTCAGCCTGTATCGTTGCAACCGTCTTCGGCGTGATCTCGCCGAAAATCAGGATCAAAAGCGTCAGAATGCCCGTCGCAATCCCTACGATCTTGTTGCCCCAGATGTGGGTGGCAAGAACCGTCGCAAGAGAAGACGCATACAGGTTTACCACATTGTTGCCGATCAGAATCGCACTCAGCATTTTGCTCGGATCCTCTATGATCTTTAATACATACTCTGCCTGCTTATCGCCATTCTCCGCCAGCGTCCGCACCCGGATCTTGTTGACCGTCGTCAGCGCCGTCTCCGTAGAAGAAAAGAAAGCCGACATCAAAAGCAGCAGTACCAAAATCAATAGCTGTATCCCATCACCAGAACTCAAAAAACTCAACTCCTATCTCCCCATGTAGGGGATTACTCTTTTTTAAGGTTGATTCTACCGTATTTCATAGGTTCTGTCAATAAAGACAGACCTGCATTTCCATACTTCTGCCATCTCCGGGAGTTTGACAGTTGAATAATAGAAAAATACCTTGCAGGCCGCATAGAACCTGCTTTTTTTGTGTCAAAAAAATTCGGAGTCTTTTTATATTGCAAAAAGCTATATTAATAACGAGGGAAAAAGTACATCTGTTAATGTGCATAAACTGGGAACACTTAAAGAACTCCTTATTAAACATGGACCTCATACTCTCTGCTCCACCATGCCTGATATCCCGTATTTCCGGTCACTATTTCCTTATCATTAAAGCATATTTCAGTCTCAGCCAGAATCTCAACAAAGCTTGGGCGTGACATATAAATCTTTATGTTATCCATTTGAAATATCATTTTAAGAACATTCGGACCACATTCTTCCATTGCACTTTATTTTACTTTACCCTATAATGTTTATAAAAACAATCCAATTCTTACAGTCATAAAAGATACGGAACGACTGCCCTGGCAGCCATATCCTATTTTTATATCATAAAGGAGATAAGCAAATGAATTTATCCCTCGGAATCGACATCGGCAGTTCCAGCACCAAGGCGGCGGCACTGGATGAGCATGGCGCTCTGCTTGGTACGCTTCAGGTTCACGCGGATGACCCGCGCACCTCGGCTTACGGTGTTCTCGGGCGTTTCCTGGATCAGCAGAGCGCTTCGTTTGACGATGTTGAAAAAATCGTCCTGACCGGGCTCGGTTCGACGTATTTCCATGAAAATATCTTCGGTATCCCGACCATCCATGCCCTGGAGCTGGATGCCATCGGGCGCGGCGGCTTATACCTGTCCGGGCTTGACGAAGCGCTGGTGGTCAGCCTTGGAACCGGCTCTGCCTTTATCCGCGCTTCCAAGACAAACGGCTTCTGTCATCTGGGCGGAAGCGGTGTCGGCGGTGGGACACTTGCCGGCATGGCGGAGCGCTTTCTCGGCGTCACCGACATTTTTGCCCTCTCAGAGATGGCGCTGCGCGGCAATAAGGCCATGGCAGATCTCCGCATCGCCGACGTGCAGGAGGAAGATGTCCCGGGACTTGCCGCCGACTTAACCGCTGCCAATTTTGGGCGAATCAAAAGCGGCGCCTCGGATGCTGACCTGGCTGCCGCTCTTTTCAATATGATTTATGAAAATGTGGGTGTGATGGCGTCCCTGGCGCTCAGCCAGGACACCACCCGGAATGTCGTCCTGACTGGTTCTCTCGCCAGCCTTGCACCTGCTGCAAAGACCTTTGACATTTTCAATCAGATGCACGATGTCTTTGGAATCGACTATATCATTCCGCCTCATCCGTCTTTTGCCACGGCAGTCGGAGCGCTTTTATGTGATCCTCTGCCGGAGAACTAAGATCACGGACGGCTCCCAGCAGATCAAAGGCTGCGATCAGGGCGCTTCCTGCGAAGATAAAAAAGTCTCCCAGATTAAAGACGACCTTTTCCAGGTATTTACACCGGATGCTGAAATAATCTACCACATAACCGCGTTTGAGGCGGTCATATAGGTTGCTTAAACCACCCGCCGTGATGAGGGCAAAACCGATCCGATCGGCTTTTCTGCCTTCGTCCCGGCACAGTAACCATGTCAGAATGCCCGCTGCCGCCGAGGTAAAGACAACCGGCACCATGCGGACCAGTTCTTTCTTTTCTTTTTTTACCCCAAAACAGAAACCGTCGTTGTGATTGCGGTACAGGCGGATCTTTCCATGGCTTTTTTCCATGTCGCGCGGAAAATCTTCCGGTTTCTGGGCTTCTATGTTTTCCTTGCAGAAATAATCGATGCCGAACAGGGCAGCTATCATATACAGGTATTTTTTCATAAGGGCACCTCCTCATATAAATGTCATTATCTAACTTATATTTATTATAACAAGTTTTTCCGACAGAGTATAGGGAAGCTTTCGTATTTTACCGCATATCTTATCTTAAATTCTAAAAAATCTCTATGGAAAACGCTATGAATTGCTCTTCTCTTCCAGACAACCAAACCGCCGATTTTATCGAACGTTTTTTTCCTTTTACCTATAACCAGATTTTGGAAAATGATTCCGGCTGCTATGATTTTGTCAATCATGAGTATGTGATCTGGCACCGGTCTCTGGCGGAGGCGCTGCCGCTCTCAGTCCAGCAGTATGGCTATGACTCGATCCCGAATCTTTATACCATATTAGATACATCCAGCCTGGACAGCGCAGGAATTTCCCGGACCGCAGAACAGCCATTCCTGGGAAACAAGGGGCGCGGGACGCTGATTGGGATTGTGGATACGGGGATCGATTATACAAATCCCTTGTTACGCGATCCGAATGGAAGCACGCGCATCGCCGCCATCTGGGATCAGACGGTTCCGGGCGCGGGGCTTAGCACGCCAGATCCGATCGATGCGCTGCACTACGGAAGTGTCTACCAGCGTTCCCACATCAACGAGGCGCTGCGCTCGGAAGATCCGCATTCCATCGTCCCCACCTCGGATCCTCTCCGCCACGGCACGCAGATGGCGCTGGTCGCCGCCGGTTCCGAAGATGCCGATGCTTTTTTCTCCGGGGCGGCGCCGGAATCGGAACTGGTCGTTGTCCGCTTGAAACCAGCCAGAACCTATCTTCGCGATTTTTTTCTGATCCGCGAGGATGCCATCGCCTTTCAGGAGGACGACATCATGCTCGGAATCAAGTTTCTTCTTTATATTGCCAGGCAGGAGAAAAAGCCCCTTGTGATCCTGCTGGGTCTTGGCACCAATACCGGAAGCCACAGCGGCACTTCGCCGCTTGGTCTATATCTGAACAGCCTGTCGCGCGCCAGCGGGCAGATTCTGGTCGCCGCCGGAGGCAATGAAACCGGGCGCGGGCACCATTTTCGCAGTGTATTTCCTGCTTCCACCTCCTATGAGGATGTGGAACTGCGGGTCGGTCCCGGCGAACGGGGATTTACGCTGGAACTGTGGGCGCGTGAATCGGAGCTTTACAGTGTCGGATTTTTATCCCCCTCCGGCGACGAAACGGGACGCATCCGGCTCTCCGGCGACGAAGAACGCCGGATTCCCTTTCTTCTGGAAGGAACGACCATTCACCTCAACTATACCAGCTCCGAGCTGGCGACCGGAAGCGAACTGATCCTGATGCGCTTTGATGCCCCCGCCGCCGGAATCTGGAAAATCCGCGTCTACCACACGCTCTCGATTCAGGGTGAATACCATATGTGGCTGCCGGTGCACGGCTTTATCTCGGATGAAACCTTCTTTCTGCGCCCGGATCCGGACACAACCATCACCGATCCGGGCAATACAGCAGCCATCATCACCACCGCCGCCTACAGCCACCAGACGGGCGGGATCTATCTGCATTCCAGCCGCGGTTTTACCCGCACCAGAACTATCAAGCCCGACCTTGCCGCCCCCGGCGTCCGGCTCCTGCTTCCCGATTATCAGGAGGTAACCGGAACCTCATTTGCCGCCGCCATGACCGCCGGAGCCGCCGCGATCCTGCTCTCCTGGTCTGCCTATACGCCATCAGCCCCGCGGATCAATACCTCGATTGCCAAGCGTTTCTGATCCGCGGGGCTGACCGCCGAAATTCCATCGAATATCCCAGCCGGGAGTGGGGGTATGGGACGTTAAACCTATATAACTCTTTTTTATCCATGAGAAGTTAATTAACTTCTGCTGTTTTCTCTTCACACACAAATTACTTTTCCGGATCCTTACATCGCTAACTTTCACCACATCCATGACACCGTTCACCGATCATGTTCCTGAAAAGTTATTATCCCCGCATCTCTATCCGCGGACCGCCCTTCTTCTCCAGATACGGGCGCGTGATCACGACGGATCCGATATTCGGATCTTTCGGGATCTCATACATGATATCCATCATAAAATCCTCTAAAATTGCACGCAGCGCACGAGCACCCGTATCTTTTTCCAGCGCCCGCTCGGCGATCCACTCCAGTGCATCGTCCTCAAACACCAGTTTGACCTCATCCAGCGCCAGCAGGCGCTCATACTGCTTGAGGATCGCATTTTTCGGTTCTTTCAGAATCCGCATCAGCAATTCCTTTGTCAGCCCCTGCAGGCTCACAAGCACCGGCAGACGTCCGAGGAACTCTGGAATCATGCCAAAATTCCGCAGATCTTCCGTTGTCACCTGGCTCAAAATATCCGGATCATTGTCAAATTCATCCTTCAAATGGGAGTTGAAGCCCATCGTGGAACGCTTTTTCAGGCGCTCCTTGATGATATCATCCAATCCCGGAAACGCGCCGCCACAGATAAACAGGATGTTGTTCGTATCCACAGTCGCCATCGGCGTGAGTGCATTCTTCTGGTTTGAGCCGACCGGCACCTCTACCTGGCTGCCTTCCAGAAGTTTTAAAAGTTCCTGCTGTACCGACTCACCGCTGACATCGCGGCTCATCGTATTTTTCTTTTTCGCAATTTTATCGATCTCATCGATGAAAATGATGCCTTGCTCAGCTTTCTCCACATCATTTCCAGCCGCTGCCAGAAGCTTGGAGACTACGCTTTCTATATCATCTCCGATATATCCAGCTTCCGTGAGCGACGTCGCATCCGCGATCGCCAGCGGCACATCCAAAAGCTTCGCCAGCGTCTTGACCAGGTACGTTTTTCCGCTTCCGGTCGGTCCCAGCATCAGGATGTTGGATTTCTCAATCTCCGGCTCGCCGCCCTGCATCTGCATTCCCTGTGCCGCCGCGTTTTCCGCCTTTTCTTCCGTATTTTCATTTGCCCGAAGCTCGTCCTGCTGCCGGAGAATCACGCGCTTATAATGGTTGTAGACTGCCACTGAAACTGCCCTTTTCGCCCGCTCCTGCCCAATCACATACGCATCCAGCTGCGCCTTGATCTGGTGCGGTGCCGGAACATCCTTCATCGTCAGAAATTTCTCCGCGTCTTTTGCCTTGCTCTTTTTCTTGATCTTATTTTTCTCTGGAATCTCTGTATTCGGCATCTGCATGCCCGCAAAATCATTGAGATTCATGTTCATAAACGGCATATTTTGAAGCTTGGAAAAGTCCATGCCCGACTTGGAAATCGAGTCAAATGCTTTCTGCATACACTCATGGCAGAAATTCATCCCGCCCGGCATCGTGATCATCTCTCCCGCCTTGCTCTCCGGGCGGCGGCAGACGTAGCAGATTTTCTCGTAATCATCCGAATGATCTGTACTGGTTTTATTTGTATCTGTTTCGTTTATATTGGTTGTCGTATCTATATTCTGGTTATCACTCATATTTTTATATTTCCTCCAATCTGAAAGCACCTTTTCATTTTATCATAGCTTGTGAAAAACGTAAATCATAACAGCAGCCGTCATTTCGTTTTAAAAATAAAAAAATTTCCCATGAAACAAAAAGACAGATGAATCACCGCCCTCTCTGATTACAAGAGGATCTACCGGCGGTTCACCTGCCTTCTTTTCTATATCTTCCTGATTTTATTCATTTCCGCTTCGCAACAGTTCCGTATCTTCACCGTTACGGGCAAATATCCATTCCAGCCCACTTCGCTGATGGGATATTTTCTATCTTCCCAGTTTTCTCTGCGGACTTGCCTGTGATTCACTCCGACTCTCGTTCTGGCTATCCTGGCTCTGCGGCATATCGCTCTTGGAGCCCAGTGTAATCTGTACGTTTCTCTCGACATATTTGCCATTTTCCAGACTCTGTACCGTCATGGTAACGGTGGAACCTGCCTTATAGTAAGTCAGCAGTTTCTTGAGATCATCACCATTCTTTACCTTCTCACCGTCAAACTTGGTGATAATATCGCGCTCCCGCAGATCCGACCTGGATGCCGCGCCGCCCGCAACAATCTTGTATACATAGATACCTTCCGGCATGCCATACGCCTGCGCCATCTGGCTGTCGATATTCTGAAGCTGGATTCCCAGATAGCCCTGCTCATTCTCATCGACAGCTACCTTCGTCGTCTTCGTCATCAGGTCGCTGATAATATCCTTTGCCTGTGAAATCGGGATCGCATAACCGATGCCCTCAACACTGGTGTCCGAATACTTCGCCGCATTGATGCCGATAACTTCACCGTTCATATTTAAAAGTGCGCCGCCGCTGTTGCCTGGGTTGATCGCCGCATCTACCTGCAGAAGTGTCCGCTCTACGTCGTTGATGGTTAGCTTTTTATTTAAAGCGCTGACATAACCGACGGTAACCGACTGCCCCTGTCCCAGTGCGTTACCGATTGCCACAACACCCTGTCCCAGCTTCAGGGAATCAGAATCGCCCAGATCGGCTGCCTTAATCTGTTTTCTCGTTTCTTCCGGTATATCCGAAAGCTGTACGGCAATGACTGCCAGATCCGAATCGGAATCAGTACCTTTGACCGCTGCCTTAACGCTCTGGTTATCAATAAAGGTAACCGAAAGTTCCTCGGAATCTTCAACGACATGGTTATTGGTAATAATCAGAAGTTCCGTGTCATTCTGTCCGGCAATGATTCCTGAACCGCTGCTCGGCACCTCGTACTGCTGCTGACCAAACAGCCAGTTGTTCTGTGTATAAATCATCTTATTGTTGATCGCTACAACGGACGGCATCGCTTTCTCTACAATCGAAGAAACATCGTTGCCAATGGAGGCCTGCGTTTTAGTGCCAGCATCTGCCTGTGTCTCCTGGGAAACCTGACCGATCGTTTCCTGTGCGGTCTCACCCGGAAGAAGCCGGTTTGAAAGTGCATTCACGCCAACCATGGTTCCGCCTGCCACACAGCCAAACAGAATGCCCGACATCACAAGTGCCGCAATTTTCTTACCAGTATTCTTAGAGCCATGTCCCCGGCCACTCCGTTCTTCCGGAATATAGCTGCGTTCCGGCTGCTTCTCTGCATTCTCTTTCGGATCTGCTCCGGCTGCTGCCTCCGGTTCTCCATCGAGACTGCCCCGGTAACGGGAATCATGATAACCGCCATAATCGGAAGTTTCTTCTTTTTTAGCAGTATCGTTATTCTTTTCCTCATAAGCGCTGTCCGAATAAGCGCCCTCCGTATAATCTACATCCTGATCGTGTCTCTCATTTCTTTCATTCTCGTCATACATATATTCATACCTCCTGTTCTCAGGAATCACAGCCGCGTACTGTCCATTTTGCGAACCTTCCCGCAGCGGATTGTTCATACTCTTATATTCTATCTCAGGCTTTCTGCCCTCTCTCTGTTTACATGAGATAGTCTATCAGTTATTTGTGATGTAATTGTGAAAATAAAATCATAAATCTGTGAAGCTTAAAAACATCTCTTGGTTTTCACTTGTCAGTCCTTCTCTCCTCTTGTATACTTAATGAATGAAACGAATTTTACATTTTATATGAAAGGACTGTTACATCCATGATGAATACACAGGCAGTTGTCCATATCCGCAAAGGCGAGGCTCGTTCCCTGAAAGCCGGCGGTATGTGGATCTATGATAATGAAATTGAACGAATTGAGGGCGAATTTGAAAATGGCGATATCCTTCGTGTCGAAGATTTTGACGGTTATCCGCTCGGATGTGGTTTTATCAACACCCGCTCCAAGCTTACCGTGCGGATGCTTTCCCGCAAAAAGGATACTGTCATCGACGATGCTTTTATCGAAATGCGCGTCCGCAATGCCTGGGAATACCGCCGTCAGACAGTTGATACCAGCAGCTGCCGCCTGATTTTCGGCGAAGCAGATTTCCTTCCGGGCATCGTGATCGACAAATTTTCTGATGTGCTGGTCGTTGAATCCCTGGCGCTCGGTATCGACCGTCTGAAACCGCTGATTCTGGAAAAACTCGTCAAGGTGCTTGAGGAAGACGGCATTCATATCCGCGGTATTTACGAGCGCAGCGACGCTAAGGTCCGCTTACAGGAGGGCATGGAGCGCTATAAGGGCTTTATCGGGGAACCATTTGATACAAAAGTAGAGATCGTTGAAAATGGTGTCCGCTATCTGGTAGATGTCAAGGACGGGCAGAAAACTGGCTTTTTCCTCGACCAGAAATACAACCGTCTGGCAATCCAGCGTCTCTGCCCGGGCAAACGCGTTCTGGACTGTTTTACCCACACCGGCTCCTTTGCCTTAAATGCAGCCGTCTCCGGTGCCAAAGAGGTCATCGGCGTGGATGCGTCCGAACTTGCCGTCGCACAGGCGCGTGAAAATGCAGAGTTAAACGGTGTTTCCGGCACTACCACCTTTCAGTGCGCGGATGTCTTTGACCTGCTTCCGGAATTAGAGGCAAGAGGTGAGCAATTTGACGTCGTGATCCTCGATCCGCCTGCCTTCACAAAATCCCGCAGCTCGGTCAAAAATGCCATCAAGGGCTACCGCGAGATCAATATTCGCGGTCTGCGTCTGGTAAAGGACGGCGGCTACTTCGCCACCTGCTCCTGCTCCCATTTCATGACGCCGGAACTCTTCACAAAGGCGATTCAGGAGGCAGCCCGCAGCGCCCACCGCCGCCTGCGCCAGATCGAATACCGCACCCAGGCAGCCGACCATCCGATTCTGTGGGCGGGGGATGAGACGTCCTATTATCTGAAGTTCTACATTTTCCAGGTTGTGGATGAAAAGTAAAATTACAGAATGTTTGTAAGACTATAACCAAGCAATATGAACTGCTATTATAAATCATGAATATGCAAATCCTCTCAGAGCAATCTGAGGGGATTTGTTTCGTTTTATCATTGTCTGTTCTGATAAAATATGATATACTTCGTACATGGGAAAAACCAGAGAGCCAGGCGGCTTACCCTCTGTTATCGGAGGGTTGCTAGATTTCAGCAAAGCTTGTTTATCAAAGACTGGAACGAGGCACAAATCTAACCCTCCAGACGAAAGAAAGGAGGGCATTGCCAATGTATGTTACATACTCTGATTTGATTCAGATTGGAATATTCATTTGCGCCCTTGTTGGATTGTGTTATACAATTTTCAAGGGAAAACGAAAATAGCCGCCATTACTGCAATAATGACGGCTGTTAATAAAACAGTTGTTTAATTTATTCAGGTAAGCCGCTCCTCTGGCTTTTCCTTTTTTCTATCCCTAATATAACATATCTTTTCATCCAATGCAAGCGAAACCCCCTTTATAGAAATACGAACTCATAAGGGATTACCGCTGCAGCACCATACACCAAACCGGTGCCGACACCATCGAAAGCAGCGTCGTAAATACCACGCACTTCGTCGCAAAGACTTCATCCCCGCCATATTTCGCGGCAAGAATCGCCGTCGTGCTTGCTGCCGGCATCGCTGCCAGCACCACGGAAATCCCCATCACCAGCGTGTCGATATGGAACAGCAGACAGCCGGCCCACACAAACGCCGGGATCAGGATCAGGCGCACGGCGGCATAGTAGCAGCTGAGCGGCGTGATCATCGTCTTCATATCTGCCTCCGCCAGAACGGTTCCGACGAAAATCATGGAGACTGCCGTGTTTGCCTTGTTCAAGCTATGTACCGTATCTCCCAGGAATCCCGGAATCTGCATCTGTAAAAGCATCAGCACAAAGCCGATGAATACGGAGACAATACACGGATGCGTGCATATCTTTTTAATCAGCGTCCTCCGATCCGGCGCCTTCGTAAAATACGTCATTCCCAGAGACCACATCGCAGTTCTCTGCGGAATCAGGTAAAAAGAGGCGTAGAAAAGCCCCATCGAGCCGAAAATGCCCTCCGCCACCGGATTTCCCAGAATCCCGGCATTGGACGCCATCGTCGCGTATTTGAGGACCTTCTTCTTTTCCTCTCCCACACCCGGATACAGTACCATATTTAAGATATAACAAGCCACCTGAACCATACACGAGACGAGCAGCGCCTGTGCGCTGCTCTTTAAGATATCCATGCTCAGTTCTACTTCAAATGACTCGATGATACTGCAGGGAAGTGTCACAAAGATGACCAGATCCGCAATGACCCTTTTTCCCTCATCCGTGATAATTCCCTTCTTCTTTAAGAATGCACCCAGAATCATCAGGGAAAATAACATTCCCTGCATCCGGTACAAACCATCTAAATTCAACGCATTTCCTCCGTTTCACACTCTCTCATCACTCAATGATGATTCCCGCATCCGTCTTACTTCCCGGTGCACTGCTTCCATTCGGGGAACCGCTGCCGGAAGGTTTTTCTCTGCCATTCTCCGTGCCGGTGCCAGAATTTCCGCCCGGAAATGCCGGCGAAGAACCGCCAGACTCTGCCTCACTGCTCTCCCGCGCATTTTCCTTTGATGCATGCGTACCGTCCGGACGGCTTTCCTGCTCAGAAACGTCATTCTCCTGTGTTTCCGAAGCATTACCGGTCTCTTTCTCCGACTCGTCGCTGCCGCTCCCGGCTTCCTGGCTTTCGTCCGCGCCGCTCTCCTGCGTCGGATCCAGGATGGAAATTGTCGTCGCCTCGGTCGTCTTCGGCAATGCCTTCGTTTCTGCCTGTTTCGTGCCATGAACGCCTGTATCTGATACAATTTTCTGACTGATCGTCCGGACCGTCTCAGTCGGCGTGTATTCCTCATCGCCAAACAGGAAATGATGCAGCTCGATGACATTGCTCTCCAGCGTCTGCGGGATGACGCAGGCACCCTTGCGTCCCATCTTCTTTTCCCTCAGCTCCGACGGAAAACCGGTCGTCTCGGTCAGATGGTAACGCGTAATATTTCGTCCTATCTTCAACAGATCATTGATCTCGATGCTGGTCGCCACCTGTGGAAATACCGTCTGCACAATATTGTTGATCGTCGCCCAATCTGCTTTTTTCATCTTCTCAAACGCGAGGGAAATAACCTTTCTCTGCCGTTCGGTACGGGCATAGTCCGTATCCATCAGACGGAGACGCCCATATGCAACCGCCTGCACACCGTCCAGATGGTTCATGCCCGCTGATTTAAGCTGGGTCGAAGCGACGCCGGTCGCTTGACCGTCTCAGAAATGAACGCATTGATATAATAAAACTCTGATTTCGTGATCTCCACGTCAATGCCGCCCAGAATGTTGATCGCATCTGCAACGGCTTTCCAGTTAAAGGTCGCATAATCGTCAATATCGATATCCAGGTTCCTATTGAGCGCCTTGACAACCTGCTCCGGTCCGCCCTGCATATAAGCGGCGTTGATTTTGTTGTAGGTATTCTTGTCGCTGATATTTAAATATGAATCCCGGTACACCGAAACCAGACGTATCTCACCGGTTCCCTGATCGATGTTGCAGAGAATATTGACATCCGAGTTGTTGCCCTTTCCGACCGATGAGTTACGGCTATCCACACCGAAAACCGCGATCGTCCAGTAACCGCTCATCTGCTCCTGCTTCTCCTCCGAAATCTCGACGTTTTTGATCTCATCCGGGTTCCACGGAAGCCGCTGCATCAGATCCAGACGGCTGCTGATATACGAATATCCCGCAAAGCAGAGAATCCCGATCAGCACTGCAATCTCCAGAAGAATAAACCATATCTTCCGCTTCTTTTTCCGGCGCGCTTTCAATTTAACCGGGTCGGCGTAAATATCCGACCGGTTCATGGTCCGGGTTTTCTCCTGATTCCGGCTCTCCCGGCTGCTGCCAGGCTGCGTCTGTCCCCTCTTTGCCGCTTTCTGACCACTTCGGCTTCTATCTCCGCTCCGGTGGGATCCGTCCTCCCGGCGTTCCGTAAATGAATCCGTGATCAGTGTCAGACCATCGTCTTCCATCTCCGACGGTTTTGCCCGTCGGCTCCGGCGGTGTCCTGACCTATCTCTTTCTTCTTCATATCCCATGTGGTTTTCCTCATCAATACGCGTTTTTATTTATAAAGCCCTTAAAAACCGTCAAAAACATGATTTTAAAATCAAATCCCAGCGTCCAGTTCTCGATGTAATACAGATCATGCTCAATTCTCTTCGTGATCGAGGTATCGCCCCGGTAACCATTGACCTGTGCCCATCCGGTCATTCCCGGACGCACCTGGTGTTTGATCATATAACGCGGAATCTCTTCCTTGAATTTTTCAACGAAAAACGGGCGTTCCGGGCGCGGTCCAACCAGGCTCATATCGCCCTTCAGAACATTAAACAGCTGCGGAAGCTCGTCAATGCTCGTCTTACGGATAAATCTTCCAATCGGAGTCACACGCGGGTCTCCCGGCGTCGTCCACTGGCTTTTCTCCTTTGCCGCCGACTGTACCGCCATCGAGCGGAACTTATACATCTTAAACGGCTTATTGTGAAGTCCCACTCGCTCCTGACAGAAAATGACCGGTCCCGGCGAAGTCGCCTTTATAAGAATCGCCGTCACCAGCATCACCGGTGAAAACAGGATGAGCGCCATCATGCCGCCGACCAGATCCATCGTCCGCTTCATCGTTGCGTTGAGCAGATTCGTGAGCGGCACATGGCGGATGTGGATCACCGGAAGTCCCTGCAGATCCTCCATAAACGGACGGGTCGGGATAAAGTTATAATAATCCGGGATAAATTTCGTATGCACACCCGATTTTTCACAGCCTGCCACGATTTTTTCCAGTTTTCCATACTCCTGGATGCTCAGGGTGATCGCGATCTCATCCAGCGTATTGAGCGCCAGAATCGTATCCAGATCGTCAATTTTGCCGATCACGCGCACTCCCTTATATTCTTTGCCCCACTCCTCATGGTCATCCAGAATACCGCGGATTTTATAGCCCCACTCCGGGTTGACATTCACACGGTCAATAAATCCTTCCGCTGCCCGGCTGTAACCGACCAGAAGCAGATGCTTCTGGTTATATCCCTTCGACCGCATCGACCGGAGCGCTATCCGCAGGATATTCCGCATCAGAATCTCAGCAAAGAGATTGATGCCAAAAAACAAAAATACCATCGGACGGGAGAAGTTGTGGAAATACTCATTTTTACCGCCCAGGTAAAGAATCAGTGAGATCACCAAAAGACCGATGATGTTCGCCTTAAAAATATTGGCTAACTCCACCCGTCTTCCCTGAACCCGTTTGGGCGTGTAAAGATGTAAAAATGCGTATAAAATCAAATAAAACGGTACAATAAGAACGCCAGCCGCCAGATAGACAACTGCCATTGCGCTCTTATTATGCCCTGTTACATTAAACCACGGCGTTCCATTGACGATAAACCACGCAAGTGCGTAGGCGCATGCGATGACACATGCGTCCAGCACTACGTGGAAATGATTCAGCCGTTTCTGGTTATCTTTTATCATAGTATATCACCTGAATTCGGATTAAGCTCCCGGTCCTGCCGGACCGCCAGGACCTGCTGCATCGCTGTTTCCGGAATTCCCCGGATCCTGAATCTCTGTGACCGGGCTTTTCACACCGGAATTATCTGATGCACCCGGAGAAGTCTTTTCACTGGATGCCGCTGTCTCTGCCGCTGTCGTGGTTGTAGATCCCGGTTTTGCAACGGAAGACTTCGTCTCCGATGTGCTGCCTGGTCCGGATAAAGAATCATCCGCCTCGGTTGTCTTATCCGTATGATTTTTCTTGCCGGGAGTCGTCGTTGTTCCTGGTCCCTTACTGCTGTTGCTCTTCGACTCTTCTTCCTCCCAGTCAATCCAGTCTTCATCCGGATCAAAGATCTCGTCCAATCCGATCGAGCTCTCGCTCTCGCCCTTCTTGGTCTCATCCCCGCTCTCGTCATCCGACTCGTCCGAAGCACTCGTCGATGACTTCTTAGCGGCATCCTTCGCCGCTGCCTGCGCGGCAATCCGGCTCGCCCGTTTCTTGATAAACGTCTGGGCGCTGACACCCTGATCGACCGGAACATGACCAATCAGCTTCGCATTCGTCGTAAGCCCCGTTACCTGCGCGATATGGCTGCTGTACTCCTTAACATTAGACGGAACCTGATAATCTTCCTCATCAAACAGGAACTTATGAAGCTCTTTTACGTTGTACTCCAGTGTCTGCGGGATAACGCAGTCACCGATCTTTCCAACATCCTGCTCACCTCTGGCTGCCGGGAATCCCGCGGTCTCACCAATATGGAACTTCGCGATATTGCGTGCCAGCGGAATCAAATCCGTAATATCAACATTGGTCGCAAGCTGCGGCATGATCGTCTGAATCAGACAGTTGAGTGTCGCCCAGTCTGCATTTTTTGCCTTATCAAAGGCTTTCTGAAGAATAATTCTCTGACGCTCGGTACGCGCATAGTCCGTATCTGAATAACGGATACGTCCGTATGCAACTGCCTGGATACCATCCAGATGTACATTGCCCGCATGGGTCAGCTGATGAGAACCGATACCAGTCTCCTTTACGGTCTCCGTGATGAAGGCATTGATCCAGGAGAACTCTGCATCACTCAGCTCGACATCTACACCGCCCAGAATGTTGATGGCATCCGCAACCGCTTTCCAGTTGAACGTCGCATACTGGGTAATGTTAAGACCCAGGTTCTTATTCAGCGCCTTAACTGCCTGCTCCGGACCGCCCTGTGCGTAAGCGGCGTTGATCTTATTATAAGAGTTTTTATCGTTGATATTCAGATAACTGTCCCGGAATACCGATACAAGGCGGATCTCACCCGTCTCCAGATTGATATTGGCAATCATGTTGACATCCGCGTTCGTACCTTTTCCGACATTCATCTGCCCGTGCTCACTTCGCGAATCGACACCGAAGCACGCCACGGTCATGTAGCCCTTCATATCATCGATCTGTTCCTGGGACAGGTTGACGTTCTTAACCTGGTCCTCGTTAAAATCAATCTTCTGCATAGAACCGAAGGTTCTGTGATACATATACCAGAACGCACCGCCCAGAATCATCAATATAATCACGACAATCTCCGCCGCAATGATCATATGCTTTCTGTGGCGTGCCGATTTACGGTAATGGCTGCCGCGGCGTCCCGAACTCTTTTTTCCACTTCCAGCGCTCTTAGGACCGCTGTAGCCGGAACGTACTGAACCGCTGCCCGCCTCACCTTTTCTCTGGCTATTTTCGACTGTACTGCTGACTCTTCTGCGGCTGGTGCCGGAAGCAGAACTGCCGCGCGAAGAATACCCTGCCTGACTGGCACGGCTGCTTCTGCCCTCGCGGCGCGCCTCATGCGCTCCAGCTCATCATCCTCATAATTCATAAGCTACCTCATCTTTCACTTGCTTGCTGCCGCTCAGACATTGTCTGATAAGCAGCCTTTCTCCGTGTTGCATCTGCTAAACCATGACCGTTCACACATCGCGCAAACTCTAAGTTACTGTCCACACATACGCGCCCAGTAACAACTCTAACCTTTTCCTCACGATTTATCAGATGCTGCTTTTTTCTCGATCTGTCTCACAGCAAATTCATAGACATAGAGAAATGTCCCAGCTAAAAGTTCCAGCTCTATCGCCAGATAATTTTTAAGCCGTTCCGGGCGGTACGCCACTTTTTTACACTTCTTTGCCGTCCGTATGCCTTCTTTCAGACCTTCCAGATAATCTTTTCCAAACCCGAGTTTCCTGAAAAATGAATATTTCACGAAAATCCCCGCTGCGATCGGAATCGCATTTATGATAAGCTGTAAGCACGGCATATTTTTATAATTCAGATACACATTGTTGCGTGCCGCCAGCTTAACCTTGAATGAATTGTACTTGGAACCGCTGGTTCCGCTTCCGACGTGCCATACCAGCGCCGCCGGGCAGTATATATTGTCATAACCCGCAATCCGGGCTCTATAGCCCACATCAATATCTTCCAGATAGGCAAAATGCATCTCATCGAAATAGCCTATCTCCTCAAATACCTCTCTCCTGTAGATCGCTGCGCCCGCGCACGCCGAGAATACCCGGCTTGAACGGCGGTAATGCGTAAGTTCCCGTCCCACGCCGCGCTGGTACGCCCAGCCAAGCAGGGAATACATATCGCCTGCATCATCCAGCCTGTCTGATGGTACATCTGGATCATCCGGCTGCTGACGGAAAAGATGCGCTCCGACTGACCGATCGCACGCACCATCTCCGCCACGAAATACTCGTCCACCCGGACGTCATTATTTAAAAGCAGCACATACGGTGTGTCTGCCGCCTTGATTCCGACGTTGACTGCACCGGAAAATCCCGTGTTTTCCGGCAGGAAAATCGTATCGATCTGATGTTCCTTCAGCCACTCCACGCTTCCGTCCGTCGAACCATTGTCCACCACCAGCGTCCGGAAATTCGGATACGTCTGTGCATTCAGTGAACGGATGCATTCGTCCATAAATTTCAACCCATTATAATTGGGAATAATAATTGTCGTTGTAATCTCCATCCCGGGTTATACCTCCAGATGATACGGTTCTCCGATTTTCTCTTTTTTCAGATCCCTGAGGGCGAAATTGGACTTCCGCAGCGTCAGGTTCGGATTGTAGTAAGGATCTCCATCTTTAAGGATCTCCGGCCAGCGCTCCGAGAAAATCTTGATCTCCCTGTTAAAACGTGCCACTTTCTCCGGCGTATCCTCCAGTCCTCTTGACTTCGACTCATAATGATACAGCAATGCGTACGGATTGTAAACCACTAAATGATTTGATGCCCGCACTTTCATGCAATAATCGATATCGTTAAATGCGACCGCCAGCTTCTCCGTAAAGCCGCCGACCTCATCAAAGAGCGCTTTCTTTGTCATCAGGCACGCCGCCGTCACAGCGCTGTAATCCTGTGTACTCATCGCACGGTGGAAATAGCTGTTTTCCGCCTTATGAAGCCCGATAAACGTATGCCCTGCGATGCCGCCGAAACCAACCACGACGCCCGCATGCTGGATCGTATCATCCTGATAGAGCAGTCTCGCGCCAACTGCGCCGACGTCCTCACGCTGGCACAGTCCCAGCATCTCCTCGATGAAATTCTCCGCAATCAGCTCGGTATCATTATTTAAAAACAGCAGATATTCGCCCTTTGCGAAGGTCACGCCGAAGTTGTTGATCGCCGAATAGTTAAACTCGCGCTCCCAGGTTACCACATGGACATTGGAAAATTCCTTCTGAATCTTTTCATAGTATTCAAAGGTTTCCTTCTCCGTGCTGTTGTTCTCTACAATGATAAACTCAACATTGCGGTACGTTGCCCGCGTCTCAATCGCCCGCAGGCATAGATCCAGATCCGTATGGTGATCCTTGTTCGGAATGATGATCGATACCAGCGGTTCCCCCTGAATTTTATATACAGAGTGATAAATGCCGTAGTCCACACCTTTTTCCACGCGCTCCGCCTCGATACCGACGCGTTTATAATGATCCATGATCGCGCGCGCACCCGCATCAAATGCGTACAGCTTGCTCTCCGGGTTGCTCGCTGTCGAATCCTTGTGGCAGCGCCAGTGATACAGCACCTTCGGGATATGGCGGATCTCCTTCGCCTTCTCCGTACAACGGAAAATAAAGTCATAATCCTGCGCTCCGTCGTATTCCTGACGGAAGCCGCCCACCTGCGCTGCCAGATCGTGGCTGACGACAAACAGATGGCAGATATAGTTGACGCTGCAGAGCAGATCGATATTGAAATCCGGCTTAAAATGCGGATCAAACAAAGCGCCGCCGTCCATATCCAGCTTATCCTCATCCGAATAGAAGCAGTCGCATCCCGGATGTTCCTGTAACAGTTTCGCACACTCATAGAGAGCATTCGGTGTCAGCTTATCGTCATGGTCCGCCAGCACAATATAATCGCCGGTCGCCATATCCATTGCTGCATTCGTATTGCCGGAAATGCCCTTATTTTCGCCTAAAATTACGTATTTAAAGCGGCTGTCCTTCTTCGCATACTGCTCCAGCACCCGCTCGCAGCTTTGTCCTGCCGGACTGCCGTCCGCCACGCAGACCTCCCAGTTTGCGTATGTCTGTTCCGCGATCGAATCCAGCATTTCCCGCAGAAATCGCTCCGGTGTCTTAAATGCCGGAATCACGATCGAGAATTTAACCGGCGCGTCAAACACCTTTTTCCTCTGCTCCTCCAGCTCCTCCGCCGTCGGCTTCGTCAGTGAATACCACTCGCCGTAATCGTAGTCATTGTCAATTCCCTGCAGTTTGTGCTTGGATTTTACCAGCAAGGCTTTCAGACCATTTTCCTTCCAGAAATCCAGACAGACCCGCACAGTCTCCATGTTCATCAGATCGCGGATCTTCTGCATCCGCTTGTGCGCCACACTGCTGCGCTTGCGGATCAGTTCTTCATTGTATTTAATGCGGATTTTGCGTCCCTCGCCTTTTGCGATCAGATAATAATCTTTTCCGCGCTCATACGGGAACTGGATATCAAATCCAAGCTCTTTTTCTACCGTTCGCCCAAAATAAATCTGGCTGACGTCGTCGCGGCGGGTCGCCACATACTGAAACCGGATCGGCTGATGTGCCCCATCTTCAACCTGATAGGTGATCTCCGTCTCCGGCGTCTTTCCGATCGCCCAGCCATTGAGCTGAATCGAATTTTCACGAATCCGAACTACATCGACATTACATTTCATGCTGTTTGCCCCCAACTTTTTTCACCGGTGTATCAAAATTCAGCCGCTCTTCCTCCACTACCAGCGGACGCTTCATGACTCTCGAATTGATCGATAAAATATACTCTCCCACCAGACCAATGAAAAAGATTTGAACCGACCCTAAAAAGCACATTCCAATCAGAACCGGCGCCATACCAGCCGGAAAATCATACCAGTGAAGCAGTTTCATCACCAGATATACAATCGCCACGATCATACTGATCGCCGCGCAGATACTTCCAAAGATCGTCGCCAGGCGCAGACCGACCTCGTATAGGAGGTCACACTGAGCATCGCGGCATCGTAGAGCCGGTAAAAATTGTTGTGTGTCTTGCCTGCGCGGCGCTGCGGCTGGATATATGGGATCTCCTTGCGCTTATAACCAAGCTCCGCCACGATTCCGCGCAGAAACGGCGTCGGATCGTCAAGCTCCCGCAGAATCTCAATAAAATCGCGGTCATACAGACCCGAACCGGTAAAATGCTCAATCTGCTCGACATCGGAGAGTTTCTTTATCATCTTGTAATAGCAGCTCCTCAGCGCATACATGATCGGGTTTTCCTTGCTTCCCGTCTTGATGCCGATGACAATCTTGTAGCCATTTTCCCACTCATGGACATATTTCGGGATCATATCGACCGGATCCTGAAAATCTGCCACCATGCTGATCACACAGTCGCCGGTACACTGTAACATTCCATAATACGGGGAATTGAACTGTCCAAAGTTTTTGGCATTAAAAATTGCCTTGATCCGTGGATTCTCGCTGCAGATCTTCCGAAGAATCGGGCGCGTCTGGTCCGTCGAATCATTGTCGATAAAGACAAGCTCATAGTCATATTCCGGCAGATCGCGCTCCAGCGTCTCCACAACCGCCTCGCTGATCGGACCTACATTCTCTTCCTCGTTGTAGCAGGGAATTAATATACTGATTTTTTTCATACTTTTCTGATTCCTATTAATTGCTTTTTGTTTGAACTCTTCTGTTTCGTTCCACCAAATTTCGAACACAAAAAAAAGAGAAAGCCGCTTCGGCTATACTGCCTTTATTTTAAACGTCTTTCTCTCTTTTGACAACCTACAATTTTCTTAACGATTTTTGGCTGCTTCGCTATTTACTTGGCATAAACTGATAAAATATGTCCAAATATTTACCATTCTCTCCCGTCACTCTGCACAGAGGGCAGAAAAATCATTTCTGAAAAGCTAGAATTTTCTTCATTCCTTCTTCAAAATATACCTGTGGCTTCCAGCCAACCACCCGCTCCATCTTGCGGATATCCGGGATCAGATTGACGATTCCCTCTGCATTCGGCGGGCGGACGCCAAATTCCATGCTGCCCTGCCTGCCGCACAGCTCATAGACCGTCTCGACAAACCCGCGCAGCGGTCCTGTCTCATCCATCGGACCGCCCAGATTGTAGACACATCCGTGATCCGTGAGATTTCCCGCATATTCTGCCAGATCTGCCAGAGCGCGCCCCGCATCGTCAATATACATGAAGTTCCAGAGCTGCGTGCAGGCGGTCATCGTCATCTTCTCCCCTGCCCGGAAGGCCCGGACACAGGAGGAAAGAAGCGACCACGGATGATCGCCCGGTCCATACGTACTGAAAATCCGTGCATGCCCGTAATCCAGTCCCAGTTCCCGGCAGAGCACTTCCGCCTGCTGCCGGACTGCCAGTTTCGCGCGTCCATACGGGGAGGTCGGCTCGCAGACCGTCTCCTCGTCTGTCAGCTCGCTCTTGACGCCATACTCCGCCTGCGAACCTGTAAAGAGAAACCGCCGGCACCCGAGGTCTTTCGCCACGCGGACGGCATTCAGCGCGTCCTGCACGCTCTCCTCCTGGACTGACTCATTTTTCCGTGAATCACTCCCTGCACCGCGCCAGCCCATATGGAGAAACACATCGCATCCGCCCGGAATCCGTTCCGGCAGTTTCGAGAGATTCCCCAGATCCTCCTCCAAAATCGTGAGTCCCTGCGGAAATTTTCCATTTTCCCGCAGCAGATCCGCTTTCGTCGAATGCTCCCGCAGTACGGCGTATACCTGATGTCCGCGATGTAACAGCTCGCGCACCGCCCCCAGACCTACAAAGCTGGTGGCACCTGTGACAACTATCTTCATTCTATCGTTTCCTTTACTATTTTTTAATACGCGGAATCAGCATGATACGGTCCATCTCCTCGTCCGGCAGGAATGGGGACAGATCCTCCAGAGGCGGCGATACAAGCGTTCCGTCCGGCAGTCTCTTCGCCGCGGACTTTGGCTCAAAGTTCTGATCCAGCGTTACAAATACCTCGCAGATCACCGGGCCGTCCATCGCCAGCGTTTCTTCTACCTTCTCGCCCAGCTCCTTGTTTCCATGAATCGCTACATATGGGAATCCATACGCCCACGCCAGCTTTTCCATGCTCGGGAATCCAAGATCGCCGCTGTCCACGCCGATACCGATGAGCGGCTCGCCGAAGAAATTCTTCTGGGTCTGGCGGATGGAATGGTAACCGCCGTTATTGATAATGAAGATCTTGATCGGCATCCGGTGGCTGACAACTGTCTCAAGCTCCTGTAAATTCATCTGAATACTGCCGTCTCCGGTGATCAGGATAATATCCTGGCTGTGATCTGCCACGCACGCGCCGATCGATGCCGGAAGTCCGTAGCCCATCGAAGCGATGCCGGAGTTCGAGATAAATCTCTGTCCCTTTTTCACAATATTTGCGTGTCCACACACAACATTTGCAGATCCATTCCCCACAACCACGATCTGGTTCTCATTTAAACGGCGGCTCATCTCATACGCAAATGCATATACGTTTGCCTGCGTCTGCGTGCCGCCGTTCATGTGCTTCGGCAGAACCACCGGATAATCATGCTTCCAGCCCTGGCAGATACGCAGCCACTCTGCCTGCGCGTCCTTGTACTCCTGCGTCATCGAAGCCGCGCCGTCCGCTTTTCCTTCCTCCGAAAGAACCTCGTCCATCACGGTCAGAAGATCCTTCACATCCGCGTGAACCGGCATGTCCACATGCAGGGTCGGCTTTTTCAGCTCTTCGGCATCGATATCATTCACAATCACATACGCCTCGCGCGCCCAGGTAGTAAAACGGTAACCGACCTGACGGAAACTCAGACGGCTTCCGAGCGACAGCACCAGATCGCTGTTCTGGATCGCGAAGTTGCCCGGGCGATCGCCGACGTTGCCACCTTTTCCGATGTACAGCGGGTGTTCGTCATAGATACAGTCGATGCTGTCCGCGCCGGTCACAACCGGGATTCCCAGCTTTTCAACCACGCGCATGAAAACATCGTGCGCCGCGCCGATACGGATACCATTTCCGGCATTGATCACCGGACGTTTGGAGGTGCGGACTTTCTCGATGATCGCACGCGCCGTCTCCTTCGTCACACGTGCCGGAAGTTTTGCACGAAATTCACCTTTTCCGGCGGTATCCTCCGGGATCTCGGACGCGCTCTCTGCCGCCCAGCCGGTTCCGCCCGCCTCATAATCCTCCGGATCAAAGCCGATCAGATCGTCTGTCTCGATCATTGCCGCCTGCACATTCAGCGGAATATCCAGCCAGGTAGGACCCGGACGGCCGTTGTAAGCCAGATACAGGGCTTTTTCCACACAGAAGCGGATACGCATCGGATCGATCACCATCTCACAGTATTTTGTCATATTGGCAACCGATTTGGTGATATCATACTCCTGATCGCCCATCGCGCGCAGGTGAAGTCCCGTGCTGCGCGCTGTCGTGTCATAACGCACCTGTCCGGAAATGACAAACATCGGGATTGAATCCAGGAATCCGCCCGCAACGCCGTTCATCGCATTGATGCCGCCAGGTCCCGTCGTCACGCACACTGCCGCAATCTTGTTGTGGATGCGGGCATACGCCTCCGCTGCCATCGCACATGCCTGCTCATGATGATTGTAGAGGCAGTGAAGTCCTTCCTGATGCCCCAGCGCGTCATCCAGATGCATCGCGCCGCCGCCCGTGATCATAAACACATCCGTGATGCCGGATGCGAGAAGCTTTTCTGCTATATAATTAGAAAGTTTCTGTTTCATTTTGATTTCCTCCTGAAAATACCTTGTCAAGTGGTCATATTATACCACACATATTTCTTTTTTCATAGCCGACACGGCATTTTCCCAACTCCTTACATTTTTCTTATGCTATCTTGTATTTCTCCTATTTCTTTTCTATAATAAAGGTCGGCATCCGGTTCACATCGATATGCCTGAATCGTTACGGTTCAGTTTACTTTATGTAACTGCATTTTTATCATACAGAGGAACGTCTTATGAATCGATTAGCACAGAAAAAAAAGGTCTGCGCGCTGATTCCGGCGCGGCTTAATTCGGTTCGCTTTCCGGGAAAGGCATTGAAACAGATTGATGGGATTCCAATGGTTGTGCGGGTTCTCGCAGCGGCGCGGGACAGCGGTGTATTTGATGCCGTTTACGCTGCGACCGACAGCCCTGAGATTGCTGCTGTTTGCCAGACATATGGATTTGAGGCGGTTTTCACCTCCCATTCCCATCAGAATCCGACCTCCCGCATTCAGGAGGCGGTGACGATTCTGGAAGATTCCAAGTCTGCTTCTTCGCGGAAATTTGATTTTTATGCGATGATCGGCGGGGATGAACCGCTTCTGACACCGGAGATTCTGCAAAATTTTATGGAGCAGGCGCTTACTGTTATTACCTCAAAAGAGAATGTACAGCGTCCATTTCTCATCAATGCCATGGCAGATATCCCGAACGATGCCGAGACAGCCGATCCATCCAACATAAAAGTGGTCTGCCGCCCGGACGGCACAGGGCTTTACATTTCCCGTGCGCCAATTCCATTCCGCAAGGGGACGCTTGACAAACCTTCCCGGAAATTTGTGAGTATCGGGCTTTATACGCGGGAATCGCTTGATTTCTTCTGCCAGAGCAGACCGGGCATTCTGGAACAGATCGAGGGCGTGGATTTGCTGCGTTTCCTCGAATATGGGAAAACGATCCTATTTCTTCCCATCTGCGGATATACGCTTTCCGTAGACACCCCCGCCGACCTTGAAACAGTACAGGCGATTTTACACAGGAGGACTAGCACCCTATGAATAAGAAAACATACCGCGGCGTGATCTTCGACCTCGACGGCACGCTGCTCGATACATCCGAAGGCGTCTTTGCGAGCGTGCGACACACGGTAGAAGCACTTGGAAAACCTGCCCTCGACGAGGCGACACTCCGCACCTTTATCGGACCGCCCGTCAAGCTGTCGCTCATCCGCCTCTATGGACTGGACGAGGACGCCGCGAACCACGCAACCGAGATTTTCCGCACCCAGTACAAGGATCACGACCTGCTGAAAGCCGAGCCATACGCCGGTATCAAAGACCTGATCCGCGCACTCCGCGCACAGGGCTGCAAGATCGGGGTTGCCACCCTGAAACGTGAAGATTATGCGCTGACTCTGCTGGAGCATTACCATTTCACAGAACTCTGTGACTCCATCTGCGGCAGCGATTTTGCCAGCAAAATGACGAAGGCTGACGTTCTGCACAAGTGCTTAAAAGCTTTGGAGTTGTCTCCATCCGAGGCAGTTCTTATCGGTGATACCTCTTCCGACGGAAGGGTGCCAAAGAGGCAGCTGTCGATTTTATGGCAGTCACCTACGGCTTCGGACCAGATACCGCGGAGGCATGGCAGGAATATGCGCCGGTTTATACGGCAAAGGATACGCATGATATCGGGGCGTTTCTGGGAGTCAATTTTTAAAATTACAAACATAACAAGGGGACAAACATCATGAAACAAGTCAAATTACTCGACTGCACTCTCCGCGACGGCGGCTACGTCAACGACTGGGAGTTCGGTCACGACAATATTGTTACTATTTTTGAACGTCTGATCAGCGCGGGCGTGGACATTCTGGAAGTTGGTTTTCTGGATGACCGCCGCACTTTCGACCGCAACCGCACGATCATGCCGACAACCCAGTGTGCCGATCAGATTTTCGGCAAGCTGGACAAGGGAAATACGATGATCGTTGCCATGATCGACTACGGAACCTGCGATATTTCTAATTTAAGCCCGTGTTCAGAGTCCTACATCGACGGCATTCGCGTCATTTTCAAAAAACATGTGATGCATGAGGCGATCCAGTTCTGCCACGAAGTCAAAAAACTGGGCTACAAAGTGTTTGCACAGGCGGTTTCGATCACCAGTTACTCCGACCGTGAGCTTCTGGATCTGGTTGACCTTGTCAACGATCTGGAACCGTATGCGATGTCCCTTGTAGACACCTACGGTCTGCTGCATCAGGATAACCTGCTGCACTATTTCCAGCTCTTAAACTACAACTTAAAACCATCGATCGCGATCGGCTACCACTCCCACAATAACTTCCAGCTCGCATACTCAAACAGCATGGAAGTCTTACGCGAACCGGCAGACCGCACCGTTTTAGTTGATGCCACCCTGTACGGCATGGGAAAAAGCGCCGGAAATCTTCCGATCGAACTCATTTCCATGTACATGAACACTGTATTCGGACGCAATTTCAATGTCAGTCAGATGCTCGAGGCGATCGACATCAGCATCATGCCGTTCTTCCGCAAGAGCCCATGGGGATATAACCTGTTCTTCTATATTTCCGCCTCCAACAACTGCCATCCGAACTACGTCCGCTTCCTGATGGATAAGCACACCCTGTCGCTTAAATCCATCAATACGATTCTGGATGCGATTGAGCCGGAGAAAAAACTGCTCTACGACAAAGATTACATTGAAACACTGTACCGCAGGTATCAGAGCACAGAATGCAATGACGAAGCCGATATTCAGGCATTGAGTGCTTCCTGGAGCGATCGCCCGCTTCTGCTGCTCGGTCCGGGAAAGAATCTGGAACTGGAAAAGGAGGCAATTCTTTCCTATATTAAGGCGCACAATCCGATCACAATCTCCGTCAATTTTATCCCTGAGGGAATTCCAATCGATTATGCGTTCTTAAGTAATTCCAGGCGGTATGTCCAGCTCAACAACCGCCTGCTCGAGCACGCCGACGCCCAGGGACGCCCGGTGCGCGTCATCGCGACCTCAAACGTGACAAATGTCAAAGATACACATTTTGATTACACCTTAAACTATAATTCCCTGATCGACCAGAATGCAGAGATCATCGATAATTCCTTTGTCATGCTGCTGAACGTCCTGACCAAAACAAGCGTCCACCACGCCGCCTGCGCGGGATTCGACGGATATACGGTCGATGGAGACAACTATTATAATTCCGCGATGGACTACCGGATCGCGCGGGAAAAATCACAGAGTATTAACCAGTATGTGATAGATACGCTGGAGAGGCTGGCAGGAACGCTGACGCTGGAGTTCCTGACGGATTCGAAATACGTAAAATAAAAAATTATATTTTCATATAGAAAAAGGGGTGTTCCAGCTGGTTCACCCCTTTTTCCACATCTCTCCACCCTTTCCAGCAACGCACACTATCTTTTTACGCATAATCCCCGTATAATAAGCCCCGTAATGCAGCGATGGATTTTCGCATTTTCAAAAAGGAGAGATTATACCATGCGTAAGCAAACTAAAACTTTAGCTGTTTTATCCGCTGCGGCTTTGTTCGCGGCTGCTGCACCTATAATGACAAATACGGGAACTTACAGAGTTCTGGCGGCTCAGAGCGGCTGGACAGAGGAAGATGGTCGTCTTTATTACTACGATGAGGACGGCTATAAAGAGACAAACACATGGAAAAAGCGGAATGGCGACTGGTTTTATCTCGATGAGGAAGGCGAGATTGCTACCAATCAGAGAGTCGATGACTATTTCGTCAACGATGAGGGGCACATGGCAAAGAACCAATGGGTTTCGGCTGAAAATGAGATCAGCTATGACAGCCCGGATTCTCCGGACGGCGGCTCCTGGCTCTATTTTGGCAAGGACGGCAAGATTGTAACTGCCAAATGGATGAGCATCAACGGAAAAACCTACTATTTCGACGAGGACGGACTGATGCAGACCGGGCTTCTGGAGCTGGACGGACAGACCTACTACCTCGGCGAGGAGGATGACGGCGCCAGAAAAACCGGATGGATTCTGCTGGAAACCATCACGAAAGACACCGACGATGAAGATATCTGGTGCTATTTTGACACCGAAGGACGCATGATCGTAAACCAGATGGACCGCAAAATCGACAATGGCTACTACACTTTCATCGACGGCCAGATGCAGACAGGCTGGATCAATGTCGCGGAAGCTGGCTTTGTAAGCTCCAGCACACCTTCAAACGAAGCAGCAACAGCGGACAACTCTGCCACAGACACTGTCAGCTTAAACGATTTCCGCTATTACGATCCGGAAAATGGCGGACGCCGGGCAAGCGGCTGGTACACCATTGAAGGGGCACCGGGCATCAGCGAAGAAGAAGAGCCATTTTCCTTCTTCTTTAAAAACGGAACCGCTTACTTTGCCGAGAAGGATCTTGCTATTTTCACCATCAATTCCGAGCGCTACTGCTTCAACGAGCGCGGTGAAATGCAGACCGGACTTCAGAGCCTGAAACAGGCGGATGGCAGCTTCGCCTCCTACTACTTCGGCGACGACGGCGTGATGCGTACCGGCAAGCAGACCATTTACAATGATGATTTAGAAGAAAACCAGATCTGGTATTTCCAGACCAAAGGCTCTCTCAAAGGACAGGGCTACCATGGCGAGCGCGATAACCAGGTTTATGTAAACGGTCTTTTAAAGAAGGCGGATCCGGAACTCCGCTATGAGCCGGTTTCCATCAGTGAAAAACGCTACCTGGTAAACACCAGCGGCACCATCCAGAAAGCAACCTCTTCCTCCTCTTCCGCTTCCCGTCCGGAACTCGGAAAAGGGTTCAAGGATATCAAAGACAGCAATGATACTGTCTGGACAGTTGACACATCTGGAATCATCCAGTAGAATATAATATTGCATCCGTTCAAATACCGCAGGACACTTTTGTGACACCGCGGTATTTTTTCTAAAAGATGTCTTTTTTTATCGTTTTGAAATTTTTTTTGGAAATTTTTAAATTTTTTTCTAAAAACCAGTTATAATGTTCTCGATAAAACGTATTATAATAAGGGGAATATTTTCATTTTTCTCCTAATGACTCAACTCTTACTTCTACGGAGGCAACTCTATGCGTGGTTTAAATGTTTATTGCTGTCCAAACTGTGGACATTATGGATTCTTTCAGCTCGTTGCCAATGCGGTGTGTCCGCATTGCTCAATTGCCATGACTCCTCTTCCCATTCCGTATCAGGATTTCATGGACTTAGACTATCCACAGCGGCAGATCCTGATTTCCAGACACATGATTAATGCGGCGATCCCTTTGGATTCTAAAGCCAAACCGGCGAACAAGGCTAAGGCACCAGAGCAGACAAAGCCATCCGGCCGGAGCAAATCACTGGATGATGAAAAATCGTCGGTTCAAAATGCAGCACCCGATAACACCAAACTGATGACAGATCCTTCTGCAGCACCGGGTAAAACAAAATCGTCTTCCACTTCCTCGAAGATCCATCCGGATATTTCAAAAGATTCCGACAAGGAAACGCTCTATCAGGAAGTATTGGCTCTAAGAGAGAAAAACGAGCAGCTGGAGCAGACTGTCTCCTGGATGCATGATTTAATCTGGGAATTGACGCGCCGACTACATATTACACAGAGTAGATAAAAAATGCCGCATGATTCATTCTGGTTTGATAACATACCTTCTGAATCATGCGGCTTTCATATTCGATCTACTATTTAATTTTTGATTTGATTTTTCACCTGCTCCATCTGGTATAAATGAGCCTCTTCTTTTCCATCTTATCCAGGCTCTCCGCTTATCCCGCCTTCTCCGTCTTACAGAGTATGTAGTGGTCAATCATCCGGTTTAAGCTTTGATTCATCTGATCCAGAGTTTTAAATAACTCCCTCAGCTCACGCTTTAATTCTTCATTTTCCTGCTCTAAAACGACCAATTTTTTAGCTTCATCCATAAACTCTCCTCCTTTTGACTGCCTGTTCTTCCATTCAGATGACCACACTGCATAACGCAGCTCTGCCAGGCGATCATATCGTTTTTTCTTTTCATATTATTTATAAACCGATTTTAAGAAAAATAAAAGAGTCTATCGATCGCAAATTTCGACACGGGTTACTGTGCACACATTACTTTAAATTCTAAATCGACAAAGTTCGTCATTTCGGCTTTTCCGCCGAATCTGCTCGGATTTGCTGTCTATTTAATCCGTTCTGTCTATTTGAGCTATTCTGCCTGTTCTGCTTTCTCTCTTGTGAGTGCAAGCCCAATCGCCAGCATAGCCCACATAATCGGTGTCGCGATCGGGAGGTTGATATTAACAACTGCCTGTGCTCCATAGCAGAGCACCGCCAGAACAGGCGCCAGGATCCAGGCGCACTCTTTCCATTTTTTGCACATCTGCACGCAGGTGCCGCCCAGAAACGCAAGATAAGATACAAGCGCAAGCGGTCCCATTGTAACAAGGTACTGGAAATATTCGTTGTGGGCGCTCTCATAGAAAACTCCATACCGATCCAGCGCATCCTGCCTGAAATCCCAAGTCAGAATTCCATATGTGTCTGGTCCAAAACCAAACAACTGATGCAGGAACGGCAGCTCGCGATAGGACTGCCAGCCAATTCTCCAGCAATATCCCCGGTTCGTCCCCCAGTCATCATCAAAAACAAGATACTGGGACAACGCGCTGTACCGTTCCGCATGTCCTCCCAGATTTGCATCATAGAGGACAAATGCCACTGCCAGGCATCCAAGAATCAAAACGGCACACCAGCCACGCCAAATCCATCGTCCCGGTTTGCTCTCTGGATTCGTCTGTTCCATCTTCCGTTTCCAAACACAGAGAATCCCCGCCAGAATCCAGAATAAAACGACGATTCCCTCCAGATAACGATAGCGCACCAACACGCCAAACACACCGCCCAGACCGATGACCTGATCGGCATATACTTTATTGACCGTATCTACTGCCTTGATCACGGTCATAAACGTAGCCGCCAGAATACCATAATCTGCGATGCCCCGCCATGTCGTAAATAAAAACAGCGGCATCACCGCAAACAGCATTCCAAGTGATAAATATGCATTATCACTCTGTCCGGTAATCAATGCAAAAAAGGCCAGCGCCGAAACCAGATAATACCAGATACGGCGTCCCACTTTTCTCTCACTTACAAAACAGCCGCAGGCAACCGCCATCGTAAGCGCCACAAACGCCGTATACGTGTTGATATTTCCCAATGTAGATACAAACAGGTTTCCCTGTTCATTGCTCACGCCCTTTTTCCATCCCAATAAATCCATCTGGAAATAATCTGTGATTCCAAACAGGCAGACCAGAACGGACGATGCCAAAAACACATCCAGGTACCATTTTCTCATCCGACCATACTTGCTGCTCACAATCGTTCCCAGCACATACAGCGTAATCAAAAAAAATCCGCTGAATCGTCCTTCATTGCCCCAGAACGACTCATACACATAATCCGACAGCACCGTCGATATCAGTGCCAGTCCCCAGAAAACTGCCAGTGCCTTATAGGCAAATGGCTGCTTTTTTAATTCAGACGGTCGAAACGCGCAAAAAAAATGCCGCACATGCGCCCCGCCAAACCGCTTTAAGTCCATGCACGCAAATACTATCGCTGCGATCAGGCATGACGCCAGCATCGCAACCGTGCTGAGCCAGTAAAACTGATATTTCGATACCAGAATATCATAATAATAATTATGGAAATATAGCGGAAATGCCCCAAACACCACACACAGATACACCGACACAATCCATGAAAAAACCTTTCGTACTTTTCCTTCCCATGCCTGCTCTGCCAAAATGGATGCAGCCGGAGCTCCCTGCTCTCTTGCAATCTCTGTCTGTTCCATCACATTCTTCTCCTTTTCTTATTCGTAAAACCAGAGAAACGGCTTGTATCAGTATAGCATTTCGTTTTGTGGATAGCAAGGAAGGAAATCTTAAATTTCCCCTATTATCTCGTTACTGTTCACGCATACGTGCCCAGTAACGGAATTTGCCGTGGCTTCGCATTTAAATACGGCAAATTCCTGCTGCCACCACGTTTTCTTACGGCACTTTCGGTTCCAAAAGTGCCTACCTGTGAACAGTAACATTATCTCTCCCTTTTTTTGCAACTTGCGATACTTTTCCATATCCGAAGTATAATGACCTGGTAATGCAGTTAGGATTTCGAGAAAATTATTTCAAAAAGTAAAAGGAGCTTCCTGTATAATAAAAAGCGTAGACGTTGAAAATTGAAAATACCTCAGAGTACAATAAGACTACTGACTGGCAGGTTAGTAAAAATCTTATTATACAGAGA
>NZ_QUFZ01000023.1:0-39883 GCF_003478725.1 Clostridium sp. AF22-10 | reverse complement strand
CACGCCGCCAGCGTTCATCCTGAGCCAGGATCAAACTCTCATGTTAAAGTTTTGATTCCAGTCAAAATTCGCTTGGCTAATTTTAACCGTTATTACTGTTGTTTTGGTTTTGTTCTGAATGTTCTCTTGAACTTCAAGGCTTAACCAAAAGCCTTTGTTCTTAGAATTTTCAGGGTTTTACATACTGTTCAGTTTTCAAGGTTCTTTGTTGTTGTCTCATTGACAGCTCATTTATATTACCACAAGCAGTTGTCTTTGTCAACAACTTTTTTATTTTATTTTTCGCAGCTGAGCTTTCGCTCAACAGCTTGAATATCATATCATAGGCAGTTGTCGTTGTCAACTATTTTTTCTTAATTTTCAAAACATTTTCGCAAATAAGAAAACCTGTGATATTCGATTTTCCCTGCATATGCAGACCAACGTCAAAACACGTTAGAGTTAAAGTTTACCATTTCAGCATTAACTTGTCAAGCGATTTTCACTTGTTTTTTCGCTGACATATTCCATACAGAATCATTGCGCATCCTCGCGAAGCGTTTATCTCAGCCGAAGACCCAACTCCCACTGAGACAAATTTGCTATTACTCGCCACCTAAAGAGGTGGGAGTCTTCTCGACTGAGATAAAAAATTTGGCACACCTAACTCATCACTAAGTAGCGAGAATGCGGTGTGCCGTTTTTCAATATCACAGTTTTTCTCTATATGCTTTTAAATAATCCGTTTCACAACACCCATCAGGATGCTTCCAAGCATATTGTGGTCATACAGCCAGGTCAGCCAGATATTGCTTTCTATCTGGTTCAGGAAAAGTTCACCAATCGCCGTTGCCGAGAACAGTGTAATAAGCAGTGCTGCAATCCAGACGAAAAAGATCCCTTCCGCACCCCCCAGCACGGCACCTGCCAAACGGTTCAGTTCCGATATGATCGGCAGCCGGGAGACCACATTGAGCGATACGGACAGAACACGCAGTCCGCCGAACACGGCTGCAAACAGCAGAAAAAAACTTATAATATTGATCAGGCTGTTTGCCAGATAACGGCTGACGTAGTGGGTAAAGCTGCTTACACCCAGCGCCTCGTAAACTTCGCTGTTATTATTCTCCAGAAGCGCATCCTTTAACTGTTCCGGAAGCTCCATTTCTTCAATAATACTGCGCTGTACGGATGGCGGCGCCGCGTCAGCTGCCTCATTTTCCGCCTCATCGTCCTTTTGGATAAATTTCGTCACGCTGTCCTCCACCGCCTGATAGACCACCTCATTGCTGCGAAGCAGATTCGCGACAGACGGCGCACCAAAATGAACCACCCCCAGCGACAGCACCAGGGAAACGGCCGAGACTGCCAGGCGGACAAATCCGCGGTAATGCCCGTACAGTACCATGGAAACCAGATAGACTGCCACCACCACGAACAGCCAGTTTTCTTTTATATAAGCACCCATTGTCTGATCGCCTCCGCTACGCCCTCTTCCCGGTTCGAAGCGGCAATCCGGTCTGCGCGTTCCTTTAAAAATGGGGCGCCATTTTCCATCGCTACGCCGATTCCTGCTGCCTCCAGCATGGGCCAGTCGTTTTCGCCGTCTCCAAATGCCATCGTCTCCTCCGCTTCAATTCCCAGATACTGACAGAGATTCCGCAGCCCGCTTCCCTTTGTGATGCCCGCCGCGTTGAGTTCCAGATTCCACGGAAGCGAGGAGGTCACCAGAACCTCCGGCATCGCTTCCAGCTTTGCCCGGACTGCCTGCTTGCTCTCCCGGTCCTTAAAATTTAAATTCATCTTCTGCACCGGGCATTTTTTCTCCCGCAGATACTCCACCATGTCAGTAACTGCCCGGCGCGTCGCCCGGATATAGGCGCATTCACGTTCCGGTATCCCGTATTCTTCCAGCTGTGCCAGCAATCGCGTCTCGCTGACGCCGCCCTCCGATACATACATATCGTAAATAACCGGATGCCGGCGCAGCACCTCAATCACCCGGATCGTCTCTTCCCAGCTCAGGCAGCTTTCCGACACCCAGGTATTTTTCCCGAAATCCCGGACGACCGCTCCATTTGTAAATATGCCATAGTGGACGCCCGGCAGGCTCAAAACCTCCTCTGGCACTGCCGGGAGCGCGCGCCCGGTCGCCGGGACAATCTCAATCCCCCGCTGCGCGCACAGTTCCATCACCTGTCTTGTTTTTTCCGACACGTGCATTTTTTCATTTAACAGTGTCCCATCTAAATCGAGGGCTATTAACCGTGTTCCCATCTTTCTCTCCCGTATCTCTTTTTACTGTCCACTACCAGAAAACGCTGCCGGGAAGCATTCCCCCGCAGCGCTCTCTTTTACTAATTAGTTTTAATTTTAAAATTTCTCGAATTGTTTTAATTAATCAAAAAAATGTTTCTCTTTCAGAATCAGAAGTCCATCCTTATCATATTTCGATGAGAACAGTCCGCTGAAGGATTTCTTCTCCGCCTTATCTGCAGCTTCCTCGATCAAATCTTCGGCACTTGTCTTGGTAAGCGGTTCTCCGTCCTCCTCCATCATCTCAGCACGCTCGTACAGAGCCAGCATGCTCTTTCCCGAAATACTGCAGTCGATCTCCGATGCATATTTGCAGGCATACTGAACAAACTCCTCAACATCCATATCACCGGACTTTTTGGACGGTTTCTCTTCCGGCTCATCCTCTGGATAATTGGAATACTCGTCGTCCTCGCGTTCGTCTTTATAGCTGTCTTTGTAATCGTCCTTATAATCATCACGATAGCCGCCACGCGCATAATCATCCTCCGGCTCATACTCGTCCTTCTCGTAGTGATCTTCTTCGTCTTCATACTCTGGCTCGTCATCGCGTCTTGCCTCTTCCTGACGGCGCAGTTCTTCTCTCTGCTGCTCTGCCAGACGGCGATCTTCCTCCGCTTTACGCGCTTCTTCTGCTTCTTTGGCTGCCAGTGCCTGTGCTTCTTCCTTGGCGCGCTCTTCTTCCTCACGGCGGGCTGCTGCTTCCTGCTGTCTGCGTTTTTCCTCTGCCTCTTTTTCTGCCTGACGGCGGATCTCCGCTTCACGCTCTGCCTGGCGTTTTCTGGCTGCTTCTGCTTCCTGCTGCGCCTGCTGGCGTTTCAGCTCTTCCTCGCGCGCCTGTGCCAGCTTCGCTGCATCGTCTTTCTGGTTTTCACAGCCGATATACTGGAAACGCTCTGCTAATGCCGGATATGCGCGGTGCATCTGCTCTAAACGTGCCTGCGTATCAATCAGAACAACGACCATGCCGGTTTCATCCTGTGTCATCAGTTCTTCCAGCTCTTCCACCGTCAAATCGTCCAGATCGGCTGCATGCTCGACCACCAGATCCTTGCCTGCCAGGCGCTCCGCCACCGATGCGATGCCGCGATGAGAAAGGTTTGCGCCGCTGATCTTGGCAACCGGATGCTTGGTCCCCAGCTCGCGGTGAATCTTTTTCAGGGAATCAAGTGCCATCGCAAGACCGGCTGCCGGATCTTCCGCCTCGATCATCAGATGATTCGATTCCTTGATCTCCTCTTCTTCCTCTTCCGGTTCGAAATCCCAGTCTTCCACTATGGTTTCTTCTTCCTCTTCAAATTCATGAATCGGAGCTTCCTCGCTCTTTTCCTCTGCCGGTTCCAGGTCGCGGAGATTCCTGAAAACACGTGTCTCCCCTTCGGATGCGCCCTCTTCCTCATCGTAAGGCTTGATCTTGGACACTTCTTTTGCCAGCGCTTCTTCCGCCTGTGCTTCATGAAGGCTTGCTACTACATCCTCGTCCAGCGCAGCCTTTTCTACTTTCTCGTCCGCCGGTTTTGTCTCAGCTTTCGGTTTTCCTGCCTTCTCTTCTGGTTCTGCCTGCTCTGGCTGTCCCTCCGGCTCATTCTCCGGTTCGTCGTCCAGCTCTGCCTCCGGCTCATCCGTATCCAGATACTCTCCTTCCGGCTCCGGCTTGCGGTATGTACCGTTCTTGTACTCTTCTTCCACCGCACGCAGCTTCTCTTCGTACTTCTCGCGGTTTTCTACCAGATCCATCTGATATTTCGTCAGCGGCGCATACTGAAGTTTCAGTTCCATTGCCTTATCCACATATTTGCCAAGACCGAACATCAGCATGATCTTGTCGCAGATCCGCACACAGTCGTCCGCCTGGTTCGCCTGATGATAAAGCTCTGCCAGGTGGTACAGCCATTTCTCATCCAGCTCTTCCTGACAATATCTCTCCAGAGAATTGATCTGCTGCTCTAACGGCGCATCCTTCGCCTCCAGAATCAGGAAACGAAGCAGGTACTGGCGCGGGTCATCGCCGGACAGCTCACAAAACTCCCGGTAATATGCCTCTGCCTCCTGAATATTATTTTCACGCAGTGCAAGGTCAGTCAGCTTATATAAAAGCCCCTTTCCAAGCGGCGCTCTCTCATATGCCAGCAATAAAATATCCTTGGCATCCTGATACTCTGCATTTTTCTCATAAATCTGGGAAATCATCGTAAGCAGGCTGGTGCTGCGTACACGACGCCAGTCGATGGTATCGGCGATCTTCATCGCCGTCTCGAAATCTCCCTTGTTGACCAGTTTCTTAATCTGCTCTACCTTGATGTTAAACTCGTATTTATCCATCTTATGCATCTCCTAACTTCCTGCCGCGGCAGAAGTTTTATTGTTACTGTTCACGCATACGTGCCCAGTAACGTTTTATTTGCTCACCGGCTACAGCTCTGTACGCCCATCCAGCGCGCGCAGAAGCGTTACCTCATCAATATATTCCAAGTCGCCCCCGACCGGAACGCCGCTGGCGATTCGCGTCACCCGGATCCCTGTCGGCTTAATCAGCTTGCTCAAATACATCGCGGTCGTCTCGCCCTCCAGGCTTGAGTTGGTTGCGATAATGACCTCACGAACCTCCTCTTTCTGCAGGCGAGTCATCAGCTCCTTGAGCCGGATGTCGCCCGGCCCGATCCCCAGCATCGGGGAGATCGCCCCATGCAGCACATGATAGACCCCGTTGTATTTTCCTGTCTTTTCATATGCCGCCAGATCGCGCGTATTTTCCACCACCATGATCGTCTCATGATCTCGCCGGTCGCTGCTGCAGATCGGGCACAGTTCCTTATCAGTCAATGTGCAGCACTCCTTGCAGTAACGCACATTCTGCTTGGCTTCCAGAATCGCGCCGGACAAGTGCCTGACCTGTTCTTCCGGCATATTGATGATATGAAATGCAAGACGCTGCGCCGATTTACTTCCGATTCCGGGAAGTTTTGACAATTCTTCGATTAGCTTGCTAATCTGACTGCTGTAATAATCCATCGATTAAAACGGGAATCCGCCTCCCAGACCTCCAAGGCCACCGGTCAACTGGGACATCATCTGGCTGCTGTCCTCTTCCGCCTGACGGAATGCCTCGTTGGTCGCCGCCACGATCAGATCCTCTAACATCTCGATATCATCCGGATCCACTACTTCCTCAGACAGTTTCACGGAAAGAACCTCTTTTTTACCAGATACGGTCACGGTTACAGCGCCGCCGCCTGCGGATGCGCTGTACTGCTTCTCCTCCAGCTCTTTCTGCTTCTCTTCCATCTGGCGCTGCATTCTCTGCGCCTGCTTCATTAAATTGTTCATATTGCCCGGCATACCGCCTGGGAAACCGCCACGTTTTGCCATGGTGTCATTCCTCTCTTTCACTTCTTTTTATTTATATTCAGACTGGCTGCCGATTGCAGCCGGTTCTATATATCATATAAACCCACTAATATCATTTATCTGCATTTAATCACAGCTTCTTGCATTACAAAACAAGGCTCATCTTTGGCAAGCTCCACTACACGGAATCATCCTCTTCGACAATCACATCGGTATGGATTGCGTTCTTTAAATCCTCATCACTGACATAAACCGTTCTTTGCGGCACAGCAGATGATTCTAAACGGACTTTAAATTGCAGAGTCTTTTTGTATTTTTCTTGCACTACTTCCTGCAAATTTTTAAGCTCAGGCTCCCGATTGATAATTCCAAACGTATTTTCATCTGTACACACAATGCAAAGGCAGCCTTCGCCCGCCGGTTCTACACTTGTCTTGGGAAGACTGAGTCTAATCGAACCCACAAGCTGGCTCAGGGACGCAATCCGTCCCCATTCTTTCCGCATCAGCATCAGATCTTCGTACTGTGCCGGTGGAAGGGATACCTTCTTCGGCTCAGGCGGCGTTTCCACCACAGCCGTTTTGGAGGATGCCGCCTGCCCCGCTGCCGGTGCAAGGGACGCCAGTTTCTGTAGATTGTCCGGCATTTCCTGCATTTTCTGCTCTAATAGCGTAATCCGCTGTAAAATGGAATCAAGATTCTGTTCCATCGACGGCGTCGTCAGCTTGATAAAGGCAATCTCCACCAGAATCCGCTTCTGTGACGCGTAGCGCAGCTGCCCGGAAAGTTCCGAGAAAATACGGATGTAACGCATCAGCGTTTCCGTATCAACGCCTGCCGCCTCTTCCTTTAAAACTGCCAGATTTTCCTCCGACATATCGAGCATATCGCCCGGTTCGTCGGTCGTCTTGGCAATCAGGAGATTTCGCATATACCAGACGAAATCGTTGACAAGCTGCGAAAGATCGCGCCCCTGGATGATCATTTCCTCAATCTCACGGATGCACGCCTTCGTATCACTTGCAAGCACCGCCTGAAACAGCTTGCCAAACACGCGGTTATCGACCGCGCCCAACACCTCGAGCACATTGTCATACGTCAGCTTTTCCCCGAAATGGAATGCCACGCACTGATCGAGAAGACTTAACGCATCTCGCATCGAGCCATCCGCCGCACGTGCCACATACCTAAGTGCCCGATCGTCTACATCGATCTGCTCCGCCTGCGTCAGCTCCGCCAGCCGTCCCGCGATGGTATCGATCGAGATCCGCTTGAAATCATATCTCTGGCACCGGGACAGGATCGTGATCGGGATCTTGTGGACCTCCGTCGTCGCCAAGATAAATATAACGTAGGACGCGGTTCTTCCAGCGTCTTTAAGAGCGCATTGAACGCGCCAATCGAAAGCATATGAACCTCGTCAATGATGTAGACGCGGTAGCGCCCGTCCGTCGGCGGGTACTGCACCTGCTCCCGGATATCGCGGATATTTTCCACACCATTGTTGGATGCCGCATCGATCTCCACCACATTGAGGGAAGCTCCTTCCGCAATCTGGCGGCACATACTGCACTCGCCGCAGGGGCTGCCGTCCACCGGATGTTCACAGTTGACTGCCCGTGCAAAGATCTTGGCAATACTCGTCTTACCGGTTCCGCGCGTCCCGCAGAAGAGGTACGCGTGCCCGATCCGCCCGGAGTTGATCTGATTTTTCAGGGTCTTTACGATATGGTCCTGACCCCGGACCTCTTCAAAGGACGTCGGACGCCATTTTCTGTACAGTGCTGTATATGACATAAACTACTACTTCCTTACTATTCATCGCCGAAGCTGATGCCTACATCCTTAGCTTCCCGGATAATATCGCTCTTCGGATCGACCATCTTTAATTTACCGGCAATGTCCGCGAGCGGAATTTTTTCAATCTTATTGTTGTTTAAAGCGACCATATAGCCGTATTCTTTGCGGCGGATCATCTCTGCTGCCTCCGCGCCGAGGCGCGTCGCAATCACGCGGTCATACGGACATGGCTCGCCTCCGCGCTGCATATGCCCCGGAACCGTCACACGGATCTCCTGCCCCGTCCGCTCGGAAATCTGGGCGCCCAGCTCGTAAGCGACCGACGGATAAACCGGTCCATTTTTCTTCTTTTCTTTTAATTCTTTCTTGGTCAGGGCTGCATTTTCCTTGGAAATCGCGCCCTCTGCGACCGCCAGAATCGTGAAATTCTTGCCATTTTTAGTACGGCTGCGGATCGCATTTACCACCACATCAATATCATACGGGATCTCCGGCAGGAGAATGATGTCAGCTCCGCCCGCGATGCCTGCATAGAGCGCCAGCCATCCCACCTTGTGGCCCATGATCTCCACGATGAAGACTCTGCCATGAGACGCCGCCGTCGTATGAATACAGTCGATGGCATTGGTCGCTACATCAACCGCACTATGGAATCCAAACGTAAGATCGCTGCCCCAGAGATCATTGTCTATGGTCTTCGGAAGAGAAACGATATTGAGTCCTTCCTCCCGCAGCAGATTTGCCGTCTTCTGGCTGCCGTTGCCGCCTAAAATGACGAGACATTCCAGTTTCAGCTTGTAATAGGTGTGTTTCATCGCTTCCACTTTATCCAGACCGTTCTCGTCCGGCATCCGCATCAGCTTGAAAGGCTGTCTGGAAGTTCCCAGAATCGTACCTCCGCGTGTCAGAATCCCGGAAAAATCCGACTGTTTCATAATCCGGTAGTCTGCATACATAAGACCTTTATAGCCGTCTTCAAATCCAACTATCTCTATGTCATCGAACATCTTGTACAGCGATTTTGCCACGCCTCGCATCGTCGCATTTAAGCTCTGGCAGTCGCCACCGCTGGTTAACATACCGATTCTTCTCATGAGCGCTTTCCCTTTCTTCATAACCGTCCAGTACCTTCACAGTTACCCTTATTCTAAGTTTCCAACAACCCCCATATCAGGATAAACTACACCCATTTTGTAATTATAATACAATCATATCCCGCGGGCAAGAAAAAATTCCTTACAAATATCATAGACATAAAAATACCGGGATACGCGCTTTTAATCTGCTCCGGCACGGTATTCCTACCCCTTGGCAAATCAAATTCCACATATCCCGGCTATATTCACACACCTGCAAAAATGCTTGTTTCTGTATCTATTATTTTCTATTTTTTATTTCATAGGAAGCAATTTCCTATGAAATAAAAAAATCCGCACGCCCGGCTTCGAACGTATGCCATGGACGTTACCCTGACAGTTAACTCGGTCCAGGCTGCCTTGCGGCACACAGAAGCTTCTGCTTAGTGCTGCTGCATTCCTGCCCTGACACGGTTCACAGATTTCTGTTGCGCAAGACCCAGACTTCAACGCCACTTTTCAGGGGCAGCCCCACAGTAAAAACGCCCTCGGTCGGACAACACCCCTGCTATAGCGGATTGCAGGTACAGGGCACCGCTAACTCCCCGGCTGTGCGGAAACTTTATGACTTGGTCTTATATGACGGAATGACCTGCAGACCGTCAGCCTGTTTAGTATACATGGCAGCCGCCGTTTTGTCAAGCCGGAGCTTGACTAACAAGCATTGTATAAAAATACACAAGAATAAATTTTATTGTTTTTTTATCATTTTTTATCCCAGAATCTTGCAACAGAAGAAAGAAATCATTATAATAGGTATAAATCTAGCGACTGCAAAAAGTCAAACAGTTACTAAATCATAAAATTCTGTAAGATTGGAGCAACGATTATGGAAAAGAAAAATATCGACTGGAGCAACATCGGTTTCGGCTATATGCCAACGGATTACCGCTATGTTTCCATGTATCAGAATGGTTCCTGGGACGAAGGCGCCCTTACCTCCGACCCGAATATTACCCTGAATGAATGTGCCTGTGTTCTGCAGTATGCACAGACTTGCTTCGAGGGTCTGAAAGCGTATACGACCGAGGACGGCCATATCGTTACGTTCCGTCCTGACTTAAACGGCGAGCGTATGGAAAATTCCGCAAAAGGTCTTGAAATGCCGCCATTCCCGAAGGAGCGCTTCGTAGACGCCATCACAAAAGTAGTAGAAGCCAACGCAGCATTCGTACCGCCGTATGGTTCCGGTGCAACCCTGTACATCCGCCCGTATATGTTCGGTTATGATTCCATCATCGGCGTTAAACCGGCAAACATCTATCAGTTCCGCGTATTCTGTACACCGGTAGGTCCGTACTTCAAGGGCGGCGCTAAACCGATCACCATCCGCGTCAGCGATTTCGACCGTGCAGCACCTCACGGAACCGGTCACATCAAAGCCGGATTAAACTACGCGATGAGCCTGCATGCGATCGTAGATGCTCATAAGAACGGTTTCGATGAGAACATCTACCTGGATCCGCAGACACGTACCAAGATCGAGGAGACCGGCGGCGCAAACGTTATCTTTATCACCAAAGACGGCAAGCTGGTAACTCCGAAGTCCAACAGCATCCTTCCGTCTATCACACGCCGTTCCATCCTGCAGGTTGCAAGAGATTACCTTGGCATGGAGACCGAAGAGCGTGAAGTATACTTAGACGAAGTAAAAGATTTCGCAGAGTGCGGTCTGTGCGGTACCGCAGCTGTTATCTCCCCGGTTGGCAAGATCGTTGACCACGGCAAGGAAATCTGCTTCCCGGCAGGTATGGAGAAGATGGGTCCGGTTACCCAGAAACTCTATGAGACACTGACCGGCATCCAGATGGGTCACATCAAAGCTCCGGAGGGCTGGATCCACGTAATCAAATAAGGACTGTACCTTTCGGTTTGAACGGAAAATATGGAATGCAAAAAGCTGGTGGAAATCATTCACCAGCTTTTTCTTCTTTCTTCTTTTTTCTCTTTTCACGCAATTCTTTGAAAAATTCTTTCAACATCATCGAACATTCCTCGCCCAAAAGTCCTTCTTCTGTCTCCACCTGATGATTGAATCCTTTTTCATCCAGAAGATTCAGTACCGAACCGGCGCAGCCGGCTTTCGGGTTCATGGAACCGATGTAAACTTTTGGAATCCGCGCCTGCACGATCGCCCCTGCGCACATCGGGCACGGTTCCAGCGTCACGTACAGCTCGCATTCTTCCAGGCGCCAGTCGCCCATGCGCTTGCACGCTTTTTTGATTGCCGCGATCTCCGCATGTGCCAGCGCGCTATGATCGACCATCCGGCGGTTGTAACCCCTGCCGATGATTTTGTCCTCATACACGATCACGCAGCCGATCGGCACTTCTCCGAGCGCCCAGGCTTTCTTCGCCTCGCGGATCGCCGCTTTCATATATTTCTCTTCCCGTGTCAATTTTGCTGCCACTGTTTTTTCCTCCGTTTAAATTTATCCGCTTCCAACAACAGGCATCCTTATCCCAGTTTCCCGACAAGTTTGATCCGCTGCCAACCAAACACCTGAAAGCATTTGACCCGTGTCCATCCTACCCAGAAAAGCTATCCTTTGTCAAGAGTTCTCCAAAAGGATCAACCGGCTTTTATGTAAAATTCAAATCCGTATACCAATACCCGAACCGGCTGTCGCGCGGCGGCTGGCGGGTGGAACGGACAAAACGGTCAAAGCCGAACATCGCCGCCATATATTTTTCATTGTTTCCATAATGTCCCGGCACGCCAGAATGTAGCGCCCCCGTTCGCCGGGTTTCCCCAGTCTCGCCAGAATCAGATATCGGTAGTTGTAGTAACCGTGCAGAAGAAAGCTGTTATTTCCATACACCCAGTTTTCCCGCGGCAGAAGCCCGATATCCTGCGGTTTGATTACCAGAATCTCGCAGCCGTCGGCGCATTCGAAGGCGGTTACTTTCGGATAGGTAACGCGCAGGCGGTCCCAGAGAGTCTCGGCGGGATCTTCTTTGGGAAATTCCTTGGAAGAATCTGGTTGCGGTTGTTTTTGATTTTGAGAGCCTGGCTGAAATGCTTCTTGATGGTCTGGTGGAGAATCTGGAAGCGCCTCTTTCCGGACCTCCCGGGTGGATTCTTGAGAATCTTTCCGCCGTGCTTCTGTCTGTGCTTCCTGATAGGATTCCTGAAAACTTTCCTTCGGTGTCTCCGTTTGCACTTCTTGAGTGGATTCCTGAAACTTTCTTGCGGTGTTTCCGTTTGCGTTTCCTGAACAACTTCTGCCTCTTGATGATCGGATGTTTCTGAGATATCTGGAACCACTTCCATGGTTTCCGTGTCCTCGAAAATCTCCAGGTTTGAATCCTCCAGCTTTTCTGGCTGGGGCTGGCTGATTCCGAAGTCCGTTTCGTTTATATTCACAGCTTCTTTCTTCTCTGTCTCCGTGGATGTGTCCTGACTCTCCATTTCTCCCGACCGGGTAAGTTCTGACGCCTCATCCAATTTTTCTTTCCCTACAGACGCGCTGTTCACTTCCCCAGCTACATTCTCTGCCAGTTTCCGCGTTGCGCCTTCCTTCTCTGCTTCCTGCTCCCGCACTTTCTCAGCAGTCACATCCGCCAGCTCAACCTCTGCCGCATGCGCGACGGCATCTTCCCAGATCGTCGTATAGGCACGCCATGCGCTGTCCGTCTCATGAAGAGTCAGACCACAGCACTCTTCCATATTGCAGCCGCTTCCTTCAATATTTTCACAATTGACGACGGCACGGAACTCCCCATTTCCGCCACGGACAAACAGGGTGCCGATACGGATCTCCTCCTGCCCTGCCAGAAGGTATACGCCGATCGGGCTGCCGCCCGCAAAGACACGGCGGACGCTGACCTGAATCCGGCAGGAAGTTCCCCGCGTCTCCAATTTCGCAAATCCCGTATTTTTCCCTTTGATTCCGCCCTCGTATGCATAGATATATGATATTAACCGATGATATGCAGACATGTTTTCACTCCTTTGCTTTGTATTATATGCAAAAGAAGCGCCGGTTTATGACAGGATTTCTATATCCTGATATAAACCAACGCTGCAAATACGTCCGTATAACGCAAAATCGGGAACAGTTAAAAACTGTTCCCGATACTGCCGGCGACCGGAATCGAACCGGTACGAAGTTTAACCCTCGCAGGATTTTAAGTCCTGTGCGTCTGCCAGTTCCGCCACGCCGGCATCATGATTACTCATGACTGGCACAAAGCCAAATGGATGGAGGTGGATTCGAACCACCGAAGCGAGACGCAACAGATTTACAGTCTGCCCCCTTTGGCCACTCGGGAACCCATCCAAAATTGCTCTGACAGTTGAAGATATAACATGACTGTCTCAAAAAAGCAAGTGTTTTTATATATTTTATTTAATATTTTTATTTCCATTTTTTCCTGCTTTTGATTCTTCTCGTTCAACTGCCAGAAATCATATATCTTGTCGAAGCCGCATTTCCTACAATGCCGTATCATTTCCCGTCAAAACGATACTTCCGACCGGTGGGATTTTCACCTCGATATATCCGTCCTTTACCTCATGTTCAACCTGTCCGGCGTTGTAACCGTCCTCATAGGTCATCATTTCCCGGCGCAGGACCGCCCCGTCGCGCGCGCCGATCTGCCAGACCGGAATCTTGAGCGTCAGCCAGTCATCACCTGTATTGACCGCCGTCACGCCGCAGCACGCGCCGCCAGCTCTCTGAGCACTCTGAAAACGTCCATAGGCAATATAGCCATCTCCCGCCGCCAGCTCTTTCAGGGAACCATTTCTAAATGCCGGACAGCGTTTCCGGATGCCGCTCATGTAGCGGTGGAACTCGATCAGCTCCAGGTTTTCCCCGCCCCACGGGTACGTCCGGCGGCTGTCCGGATCGGTCCATCCACAGACGCCCGCTTCGTCGCCGTAATAGATCGTCGGTGCGCCCGGCCAGGTCATCTGCATGACAACACCCTGGCGGAAAATGCCATAGCTGATGCCTTCCTCCGCTGCTTTTGCACCTGCCGACGCAAGACGGCCCACCCGGCGGTTTGTCCGCGTCATAAAGCGGGAGTGATCGTGGTTGGACAGCTCGTTCATCGCACACTGCATGGAAGCCGTCGGCATTTCACTCATATGGTAGCGCATCGCCTCAAAAAAGGCGCATCCATCCCCAAACAGCGCCGGATTTTCTTCGTCACTGTGCTTCTCCATCCCGGTCAGAAACCATGACAGCGGCTCCATAAACGCATCATAATTCATGACCGTATCCCACTGATCGCCCTTCAGCCAGTCATACGGGCTGCCGTAATGTTCCGCGATCATGACCGCCTCCGGATTTGCCTCCTTGACTGCCGCGCGGAAATCACGCCAGAACTGATGGTTCATCCCGGCGCTCCGCCCCAGATCTGCCGCCACATCCAGCCGCCAGCCATCTGCTCCAAACGGCGCCGACACCCATTTTTTCGCAATCCCCAGAATGTACTGGTACAATTCCGGCGCTTCCTCGTAATTAAGCTTCGGAAGCGTCGCGTGTCCCCACCAGCCGTCGTAGCTGTCATTGAACGGCCAGGCATTTTCATTGTGGAACTGGAAAAAATAGCGATACGGGCTGTCCTCCGAGACATATGCCCCCTGCGGATAGCCGCCCGCGTGCTGGTACAGAAGTTCCGCATCCAGCCATTTATTGAAAGAACCACAATGGTTGAACACACCGTCCACCAGCACCCGGATTCCCCGCTTGTGCGCTTCCTCAATCAGGCGGGCAAAAAAGGCATCGCTCGCCTCCAGGTTCTGCTCATCCGCCGTCCGCGTCATATATTTATGTGCGCGGTCATTGTCCGTATCTTCCGGGCACACCAGTCCGTCTGCGTCCTCCAGAATCACTCCATAATGCGGATCGATATGGTCGTAGTCCTGACAGTCATACTTATGGTTCGACGGTGATACAAATACCGGATTTAAGTAGATTGCTTCTATCTTGAGACTCTTTAAATAATCAAGTTTATCTAAAACACCCTGCAGATCACCGCCGTAAAACCGTCCCACATCGAGTGTACTGATCGGTTCCTTCCAGTCCGTCACCCGGGTGACCGGCTTTTTCAGATAAATATATTCATTGGTTTCCGTATCGTTTGTAGGATCGCCGTTGCAGAACCGATCCACATAGATCTGATACATCAGCGCGCCCTTGCTCCACTCCGGCACATGAAATCCCGGAATCAGGCGAAACGGGTGCGCCGCCGCATCCTCTGTCAGCCCGATCCGGTTGTAAAGACAGACGTTCTCGCCCCAGGTCACCTGAAATACATACGAAAATGTTTTCGTTCCCAGAGTCAGCGCACAGCTGTAGTAATCAAAACGGCTGTCTGACTTGTCAGCCATACCGCTACCATCTATGCCTCGATTTGTATCTGCACCGTTCCCAACGCTGCCAGCACAGCACTCCCACGAAAGCCGTTTCATCTGCCACTCCTGCAAAAGCGCCCCGGTCTCCGGGTCATATTCCAGCAGTACAACCGCATCTGCTCCATTTTTCTCTGTTCTGAAATAAAATGTGACGACTTCACCCGCATCTGCCTCCGAAGGACAACGGTAATCCTCTGTCTCGTCGCAAAATAGCGCGTCGCGATTGATCTGCTCCATCTGTTTCCCTTTCCAGCGGTTTCACCGCTTTCACAATCATGTTATTTTCTGCCCATATTTTACAGGATTTCCCAAAATTACACAAGTTATTTTCACGCCCCTAATTTTAGGTAATAAAAAAGAATGTGCCTTGGCACATTCGGGCGTCTCGCGCGGTCGCTTGCGACATGTTTCTGCTTCGCGCGAGTGTGCATCCTCGCGGAGCGTTTTTTGTTTCATAGGACGTAATTTCCTATGAAATAAAAAAGGTCAGCGGGGTAGCTGACCTTTTTAGGAGAAGGTATTTCGTTTTATGGGGTGTAGCAAAAACTATATAATGTATTGGGGGGGGTTACGTCTATTATAATAGCATAGGAGCGGAAATAAGTGTGCACAAACATCGTTTTATTTCGATTTCTTTTTTGTGCAAATCAACGCTCTTTCCAGAAATGTCCAGCAAAATCCGCCTGAAATTTGCATAAAAGAAGGTGCCGCCACTGCCATTTCCATCTATCCGATGGCTGTCCGGGATGTCTCCCGCACATTCTGGCAGCTGACTGGCACCTTTTTTCAGGCTTATTTCCAGACCTGTCTCATGCTTTCAACTTTTTATGCTTCTGTCACCGGAGTTTCAGCTTCCCCTGACGGCTTTTCTCCATCCTGAAACAGCGCTTCAAACTCAGCCTGGCCGATCTTCTCTTTCTCCATCAGCAGGGCACAGCAGGAATGAAGCACATCTTCATGGTCGAGAATGATCCGTTTTGCCTTGGCGTAGCACTCATCGATGATGCGCTTTACCTCGCTGTCGATCTCGCTCGCCACTTCCTCGCTGTAGGTTCTCGTATGCGCCAGGTCACGGCCAATAAAGACCTCGTTGTTGTCGCCGCCGTAGTTGATCATGCCCAGTTTCTCTGACATACCGTACTCGGTTACCATCGCGCGCGCCATCGAGGTCGCCTGCTTGATATCCTGGGAAGCGCCGGTCGTGATGTCGTCAAAGATAATCTCCTCGGCGATTCGTCCGCCCAACGAAACCATGATATTTTGAAGCATTCTGCCCTTCGTCATATGAAGCTCATCCTGCTCCGGAAGCGGCATCGTATAACCTGCCGCACCAACGCCGGTCGGAATGATCGAAACGGTATGAACCGGTCCCACATCCGGGAGGACATGGAACAGAATCGCATGACCCGCCTCATGGTATGCGGTAATCTTCTTATCTTTTTCGGAAATTACCTTGCTGCGCTTCTCAGCGCCGATTCCCACTTTAATAAAGGCTTTCTCAATATCCGTCTGGGTCAGGAACTTACGTCCCTCTTTTGCGGTATTGATCGCCGCCTCATTCATCAGGTTTTCCAGATCGGCTCCGGTAAATCCAGCGGTTGTCTGCGCGATGCGGTGTAAATCCACATCCTCGCCCAGCGGTTTTTCCTTCGTATGGACGCCGAGAATCTCCTCGCGACCCTTGACATCCGGTCGTCCGACTGCCACCTTTCGGTCAAATCTGCCCGGCCGCAGAATCGCCGGGTCGAGAATATCCACACGGTTCGTCGCTGCCATGACAATAATGCCCTCATTGACGCCGAAACCATCCATCTCAACTAAAAGCTGATTGAGCGTCTGCTCGCGCTCGTCGTGACCGCCGCCCATGCCGGTACCACGCTGTCTGGCAACCGCATCGATCTCATCGATAAAGACAATACACGGGGCATTTTTCTTGGCTTCCTCAAACAAGTCGCGGACACGGGATGCGCCGACACCGACGAACATTTCAACAAAATCCGAACCGGAAATCGAGAAGAACGGAACGCCTGCCTCACCCGCCACCGCTTTGGCAAGCAGGGTTTTACCGGTTCCTGGAGGTCCGACTAAGATCACGCCCTTCGGGATGCGCGCCCCGACGCCGGTGTATTTCTGCGGATTTTTCAGGAAATCTACGATCTCCTCCAGTTCCTCTTTCTCCTCTTCCAGACCGGCAACTTTGGTAAAGTTGACCTTGCTGGTCGATACCATCCGGGCACGGCTGCGTCCAAAATTCATCATCTTGGCATTTGCCCCGCCGCCGGAACGGGAATTGATAAACATAAACAGGAAGATCAGGACGCCTGCGGACAAAGCGATCGGCAAGATCACCGTCATAAAATAGCTATCCTGGCGGACGCTGGTGGTCGTGTACGGAACCCCCGCCTTGCGCAGCGCCATCTCTACTTCCTTCACATCCAGCACATTGAATTCCTCCCGGTCGCCGGAGGTTGTCTCAAAAACAACCTCACCGGTCGGCACCTCGCGGTTCGGGCGGATCTGTGCGCTCTCTACGGTCTTATTCTCCAGATATACCATGAACTCCGGATAGCTTAATTCCCGCTCCGTCGCCATTCCAGGGACTTTCAACGAGAAAAACATGATAACGAGCAGCATGAGGATCAGAAGCCCCACGCCTCCCATCGACTGACGTTGTTTCAACTGGCTTCCTCCTTATACTTCCACAACACCGATGTACGGCAGGTTGCGGTATTTCTGATCGTAATCCAGGCCGTAACCTACGACAAACTCATCCGGGATTGTAAAGCAGGTATATTTAACCTGAACCTGTTTTTTCACGCGGCGCTCCGGCTTATCAAGCAGGGTGCACAGCTCGATATTTTTCGGATTTCTCTGTTTTAATACCTCGATCAGATATGCCAGGGTGCGTCCGGAATCGATGATGTCCTCCACGATGATGACATTCTTGCCCTCCAGCGGCTCGTCCAGATCCTTGATAATCTTTACCACACCGCTTGACTTGGTGTCGGAACCGTAGCTGGATACGGACATGAAATCCAGGGAAACCGGAATAGTCAGGCGTTTTGCCAGTTCGCAGGTAAAGAATACGCCGCCCTTTAAGATACAGATCAGGTGGACTTCCTTTCCCTCATAATCTTTGTTGATCTGTGCTGCCACCTCACTGATCTTCTTGTTTACTTCTTCTTCCGTTAATAATACACGAATCTTATCAGCCACTGCTTTTTCCTCCGTTAAATTCCACCTCAAGGATGGTTTTTGTCTGTTCTGTTATCTTATAATATGCGCTGATCCGGTGCCCCACTATCCACAGGATATGTTTTTCTTCCGCCAGAAGCCAGATTTGCTCCCGCTCCTGTCTCGGAATTTTCTCATCAATCATCCAGGATTTCAGTGTTTTCCGACCACCGGACGGCAGTGTCAGGTAGTCCCCCGGCTGCCGGTGTCTCAGCGATAAGGTACCTTTTATTTTATCATAGTCAAACCATTTCGTATACTGGTTTTTCGGAAATTCATCCCCATTTTCACAGGGGAAAATATGCATCTGCAAAAGATTCTCATCCTGGCTGCCCGGAAGCAAAACCTCTTTTCTTTCCCCTGGATGACTAAGCGGGCGCACTTCAAGAAATCCATATACATTCACCGCCCGGAACCCATGCGGCAGCGAAATACTCTTTCCGGTTCCCTGATGCAGAAGTTCCCGCACCGCCTGCACATGCGTCTCCGTCACGTCCCGGAGCGGCATTTTGCTCTTTAAAAACAACCGCCGCACGATATAACCCTGCACAATCTCCGCCTGTTCTGCCAGCGCTCCTGCATCCGCTTTTCCGTCCGGTGCATGCTTTTGAAGCCATTCTTCTGCCACCTCTTCCAGATAGGCATCTGCCTGCCGGATGCGTCTGCTCGCCTGGTCGATATGACGGACTGCCTGTGCATTCAGGCGCTCTTTTACCGCCGGAAGCAGTTCATTCCGAAGCCAGTTGCGGCTGTATTCACTCTCCTGGTTCGTCGAGTCCTCGACCCAGTCCTGTCCCTGCTGCCGCAGCCATGCCTGAATCTCACTCCGCTGCGCCCAGAGAAGAGGACGGATGATGCGCCCCCGCACCGGAGCAATGCCGGAAAGCCCGGTCAGACCGCTTCCGCGGAACAGGTTAAAAAGAACCGTTTCCGCATTATCATCCGCATGGTGGGCGGTGGCGATGTGAACCCGCCGAATCTCTTCCTCCCACGCCCGCGCCGTCTCCTCATACAGGCGGTACCGTGCCAGTCGTCCCGCCTCCTCGATGGAACATTTCCGGTCAAGCGCCTCTTTTGCCGCATCGATGCGGAACTCATAAAAAGGAATTTCCAGCCGTTCACACAGCATCCGTGAAAATGCCGCGTCCCGATCCGCCTCCGCGCCGCGCAGCCCGTGATGGACATGGAGCGCCCGCAGGGAAATCTGAAACGTCTCCCGCAGCTTCCAGAGCACCAGCAAAAGACCGACGGAATCCGCTCCCCCGGATAAACCGACCAGAACGCCATCCCCCAGCTCAACCATATGATTTTGTTTCATATAAATTTCTGTTTGTTTCTGCATTCTTTTATATTTCTTTTTATCCCTCTTAAAAATAAATCCACTCATAACTGTTCAGTACCTTCACAGTATAACGGATCTCCCCCTATTTCTCAACCTGCCAGATTCTACGTTACTGTTCACGCATACGTGCCCAGTAACTACCCACGTTCCAGCACCGTCCCGACCAACACGGTGCAGTCATCCACCACACCCCCGTCCGAAAGCCCGGACGCAAACGCCAGGATCTGTTCTGCCAGTTCCTGCGGGTTGCCGCCGGAAAGGTTTGATACAAATTCCATGAACGTCTCTTCCTTGTGTTCCCCCGGCATCGCTTCGAGAATGCCGTCGCTTATCATAATGATTTTCTCGCCGTCCCACATTTTCCGCGACATCAGAACCGGCTCCGCGTTCTGTACAATTCCCATCGGCAGCCCGCCTGCTTCCAGAAACTCAACACCCTCACGCCCCAGAATAAAGGTCGGCACCGCGCCCAGCTTCATCGCTTCCAGCACACCTGTCCCCAGATCGATACAACATAGATCGATTGTTGCCGGATTCTGCTCCGTGCCCGCCAGCAAAAGCACCGTATTTACCAATTTGAGCGCCGATCGTGCCGAAAATCCCGTCTCCAGCAGGCGCTGGGTCAGCTCAATGACCTTCTCGCTGTCCTCACTGGCGCTTCTGCCGCTTCCCATGCCGTCCGACAGGCTCATAATCACCTGTCCAGGAAGCCCGGTCTGCACCGTACACGTATCGCCTGAAATCGGTTCACCCTCCCTGGGGCTGCACGCCATGCCGTACACCATCCGGTATTTACCTTCTTCCACAAAACGGAAGGTCGCCGCATTGCGGGTGATCAGGCTTTTGCTGTCTTTCGCCACACTCCAGTGGCTTCCGGCGATCGCGCGTCCCAGAAGTTCCGCCACATCCCGCGCCGTCATGCATCGCCCGTTGACGCTGCGGAGTGTGAGAAACGCCTCCTTCTGCTGATTTTCATATTGAAGCACCAGCATGTTGTCCACGCGCAGATGGCTTCTGCGAAGTATCCCCGAAAGCATCTCCTCCCAGGATGCCGTCACATCCGACGCCTGCTCCATCTGGTTGGAAAATTCCTCCAAAATCGCCGCCAGCTCCCGGAACTGGACGATCACCGCATCCCGGCTTTCCAGAAAACGGTTTTTCCACCCCAGATTCATCGTCGCCCGGCCGAGGCTCCGGTTCAATTCCCGCAAATATGCCTCTCTCTGGGAACAAATCTCATGAAACAGGCGCGGCATGTCCTCCAGGTCGATTTTCCCTTTCTGCTCGAACGTCCGAAGCAGATAATAGAGATAATAACTGTCGTCCCGGCGGTTGCCATAATACAGGTTGCACCGTGTACAATCGCCGCATACCGCCGACGCCGCCGTCTGCATTGCCGCCAGTCCGTCCTCCTTCGTCAGATGCCCCTGCCCGCCGATCTCATCCGCAAACGCCTGCGCCAGACCACCCAGTGACAGTGCCATGCTCTTTAAACGTCTTGCCGTGTAGACGTTGACATCCGCCATATCTCTATGTAAAGTTCTCCGTTTAAGCACAAAAATCCCTCCTAACCTGTATAACGCCATTATATACAGGCTGGAGGGAAATATTTGTCAAACGGACGGAGCAAAATCAGGGAAAACTTCGACATTTTCCGACACATCCAGGAATGCCGCTCCCCTGTGTGGCATGCCCCGGACATTCTATGATGCACCGCAAGCCTAATTCGAATTGGACGGTTTGAGCAGGATCTCATTGCGGTTTACAAGTCCCAGCTTCTCCTTCGCTACCTTCTCGATATACTGCTTGGTCTGCACGTATACGCGGTATTCCTCAAGCTGTTTGGCACGTTCTTCTTCTTTCGCAACCTGTGCCTCCAGATTTTCCTCACGAATTGAATAACTCCTATCCTTTTCCTTGAGATCGATGCCCTTGATGTGCACGGCAACCGCCAGACTCAGCACTACCATCGTAACGCCCACAAGCGCCATCCGGTTGTTTAAATTGTCCTTTTTCTTTTTCCGTGCATTCCCACCCGGTCTGCCTTCTGACATCTGTCTACGCACCTTCATCTCACTTCCTTTCCAGATTCTCTGCCTGTCCCCTTGTTGTATGTTCCTTTCCGGTCTTCTGGCTTTTTTTGCCTCTTCCTTTTATTTTAATCCATCTGCTGCATTTTTTCAATACCGCAAACAAAAGACGGCTGCCCGTCCGGTCATAAAACACCATGCCGCCCAGCACACCCGCCACCGCATAGCCGCGCAGGACTCCGTCATTGTGCCAGAACAAAAGCCGGAACGTCGCAAAACTGGCAAAGAGCCAATACGCCGCATCCTCTATGCCTGTCCAAAATGAGCCGTGCCGCACCAGCCATCGGAAGATCCTAAGCCCGTCATACACCATCATCAGCGCAATTCCCGTACACACACTGCCGCCAAGCAGCCATATTTCCCCTCTCACCGTCCCGCTCATCCGCCACCGCCTAACGGAACAGCCGTCCAAAGAACGACTCCTGCGATTTCCGGCGGGACTCGTTAGAAGAATACGAAAAGCTCTCAAACTCGCCCTCAATATCCACTTCGCCCTTTTCCAGCGTCAGACGGCTCACATGCAGCGCCTTCCCACGCACCGTCAGAAGCCCCATGTCTGTATCGAGAATCATCTGGTTCTCATCAAATGACACCACATCCTGGATCCCCGTCACATTCCCCTTTTCCCGGTTCAGAAGCTCCAGCTTGTGAGGTCTGGCATTCAATTTTTCTTCCATGCAAAAAACCTCCCAATATTTCCAACCTATAGCTGCCTACTGTTAAATATATTGGGAGGTTTTCAGGTTTATGAATGATTATCTGGCTGGTTCCCAGACACCGTCTGCATTTACATAATAGCCGTCCGGTGTCCACTCAGCCATATAAAGGGAGCCGTATGGACGTCCTGCGCCCTCCATGTAAACCCAGGTTTTTAATGCTTCATCATACGCCCAGGTCGGCTGCGGTGCATACGGATTTAAGTATACATAGCCTAAATCCGGAATCAGCTGCCACTCCGTCAGCATCTCTCCCGTTGCCGGATCCAGATAATACCATCTGCCGTCCTGCGGATCCAGATACCAGCCCGTCCGCATGCCTGTGTTTTCGTCCACATAGTACCATTTGCCTGCGCTGTAATCATAGACCCAGCCTGTCCGGATATATCCATCGGCTCCAAACGCCCACCATGCGCCCCGGAGCTGTTTCCACACAACCTGTTCAACCTGTCTGCCGGTCACCGGATCCAGAACCAGGCTTCCGGACAGATATGTACCATTTGACAGGCGGTAACGCCATCCGGTGCTCTCTTTTACCCATGTGCTGGTACTTCTGTCGCGGCCGGAAGTGGTCGTTCCCTGCGGATTGCCTGGGGTCGATGGATTCGGGTTCGACGGGTTGGGTTTCGTCGGATTGGACGGGTCAGACGATGCTTTCTTTGTCTGGACCGTTACCGCCTCGCTGGCTGCGGATGCCGTCGTATTGACACCTTCTTTGAGTCTCACATAGAAATTGTAAGTCGTTTCCGGCATCAGCCCGGTAAATACTGGTGAATCCTGCCATTCTCCCTGATCCACGCAGTATTCCAGTTCATATCCTGCCGGAATCGCGGTTCCATCCACAAATGTAGACGGTGCTTTCAGGGTCACGCTGGTGTCTGTCCACGCTGCTGCCTGGGGTGCTTTCGGGGTCTTTGTTGCTATTTTTTTGATCGTCAGGCGCACTGTAATCGGATCACTCTTATAATTTACGTTACTGTCCGGGATCTTAATCCTACAGGAATACGTTCCCGCATTGATCGGCGGTGTCATGCTGGAATAAACGGTTCCGTTCACACCTTCATAGTGCACCTCATACTGACCCTGAAACTGTTCCGAAAGATCATATTCGCCTATGGTTGCCTGAATTCCATCCCCAACAGACTTCGGCGTGCCATCGTAATCAACCTCTTTATCCGTACCATTCAGTGTAACCTTATCTTTGTCCCCAAAATACACATGTGTCTCAACATCCTGCGCCGGCATCTTAAAGGAAGCGGTCCATTTGCCGCCTGATTCGGTAAATTTCGGCGGGTAAACAACTATAAGTAAACCACCGCTGTATGTAAGGCATGCATTCTTGTTCTGCATCTCCTTCATCTGCTCAACACCTGCATCTGTCAAGGTCGCCGTTACCAGCTCCCCGGCTTTTGCCGTAGGCTTGTCCAGCGTATAATAAGAACTGCTTTCCGGCTTCTGCGTAATTGAAAATACTGCATTCAGATCATCCTGGACCTCGATATCCACAGCTACCATGCCCGGTCCATCTAAGTATACATAGAGAGTCGGGAGACCGGTTGTATTATCTTTTTCGATGTAATAATCGCCGTTCTTTTTAAGTTCTGCTCTACTATTTACCTTGTTCGGTGTAACTGAACCTTTCTTATACAGCGACATTGATTTTATATTAAATTCTTTAAACAGCTTGCCATTGATAATCTTTGTTACTTCCAGAGAGCCAATATGATCCCCTCCACTCCACTCTTTGGTTTCAAAGGCTGCCGTCGTTCCCCAGGTACCCCATTCCTGTCCTACGAACCAGGTATACTGGGTTGCATTTAAGTTTACTGCATAAGAAACCTCCACCGAAGCATTTGAGCACGGCATTGTAAAATAATATACCGTTGGATCTTCAAAATTGCACAGAGTCGCATCCACCTTTGAACCATTTGCATCGGTAATTGTTACTTTGCTTACGATATCATCCCGATCCAGACCCGTAAATGCAAGGTAAACTTTTTCTCCGGCTTTCTGTGAAAATGTAAATGTACTAGTTTCACTACCTGTCGTAGAAATTGGATTTGTTCCCTTTTTTGCATCATCCATGGATGCATACGCTTTCACGACTGCATTCGGGGAGTTTATCGTATTCTCCCGTTCTACTGTAACGGTGTGTTCCGCCGTATCAACTGTCAGATTGCATACTGCCTCCTTGGAAGGATCCGCCACGCTGGTGGCTGTGATCGTATAGGTTCCCGCTTTTGCCACATCCGCAGCAGTTACCCGTCCGTCCTCTACCTTGACTGCCGGATCACTGCTTTTCCATTCCACATCTCTGGACGCTCCGTTTGCCACATCGACGGTCGCAGTGAGCTGGACGCTTCCTCTCGGGTAAATCGTCTCATTGGTCTTATCCAGCGTAATTCCGGTAACCGAAGGTGTCAGATCCAGCGTCAGATCCGGACGTAAAGTCTGGTTTTTCAGAATCGGGAAAGCATACTCGCCGGTTGAATCCATCGTCCAGGTAGAATCAAAATTCCAGCCCAGCTTTTTATAAAATTCCGGATCTTTCAGGTCTTCCGCCGTTGCGTCCGCTCCATATAGCTTGTCTGCCCCCATCGTATCTGGATCCGGGGTCAAAATCGTTCCATCTGATTTTCTCGCAACTGTGCCGGCAAAGCCGTAGTTATCCCGGCAGCTTCCCGTTGTTCCGCCAATCCGGTTGAGCGATCGCATCTCCGGGAAAATGCTGACACAAGAGGAAATCGAACCGTTGGCGGAAATGCCTGCCACGGATGCGCCAATGGGATTTTTTGTCAGGGCTTCGCCTGCCGCGTAGCTGTGGGAGATCTTTACTTTACTGTCATTTCCGCATCCTACCAGTCCACCAATAGAATTTCCCGCTTCAATGTCCATATCCACAACTGCATAGCTGTTGTCAATTGTTGTACTTCCACCGGTCCAACCGACCAAACCACCTGCAAAGCCACTGCTGGCGGTTCCCTTGATTTCAGCATCTGCATAGCAGGACTTAATATTTACCGAATAATTATACTTCCCCCTTACATTTCCAATCAAACCACCTGCCGATTCAATCTTATTCGTTCCATCTGCAGTTTCGATTGTTCCACTGACGTAACAATTTTCTACCGTCAGAGAACCATATACATCACCAACCAGGATGCCGACTCTCGCCCCATCGCGGGAAGCTTTAACCACCGCATTTTCTATGGTCAGATTCTTAATTTCACAATTCGAAGAAATTGCTCGAAACAATCCCACATAAACTTCGCCGACCGCATTCAAGCCTCGAATCATATGTCCGCATCCATCAAATTCAGCTCCGGCATTAGGAATCGAAGTAAACTCGTGACCGCCCATATCAATATCGCACATCAGTTTCGCTTTCCAGTTTGAAATCTTCGTATCTCTAAAATACGCAAGCTCTGCCCCTGTACTAATTTGATAATAACCATGTTCGTCTTTGGTCGGTTCCACAGCCGTTATTCCATCCCACTGATCCTGCACCCATACCGCCTTAAATGCTACATTTCTATTTGGCATTGTATAATCTGCACCGCTGGCATATGTAGTACTTCCGTCACTCCAGCCTTTAAAATTCATGCCATATACCTTAAAGGTATTCTCCGGAAGCGTAATCACAGTTCCGGCTGCGGCATTTCCCAGGGTCGGCGCATCTCCCTGTGAATCCTGGCGTCCGGATGCAAAGGTAATTGCATACTTCGCCGCGATTGGAAGATTTATTTCGATTGTTTCTGTTGACGCGCCCTCAGAGGTATCGCTCAAAACAATCATTCCCGTGATACTTCCGTTTTGTCCCGGTTCTTTGCCATCCGTTGCTGGTGTTAGATGGAACCCTTCTTCAGCGGACCAGTCCGCATGAATTTTTTGATTTGTGATAACGTTCTGTACAACCTGCAAAATTTCTTCCGCTGTTGTCCCATTTGTCACCGTCATCGCCTGCAGCGCTGCCTGTGCCGCTGTTTTGACATTCTCTAAGGTCTGCTCGGAAAATACATAGGTTCCACTCGTCGCCTCCTCGCTGTCACCATAGGTTGAACCATCTCCCGTTGCCCGGACTCCAAACGTATAGATTCCGCTCTCTGCAATCTGGGCGGTAAAATCGTAACCGGTTTCACCCGCCCCAAGTGTAACCGGAACCCCCAGTGCTGAACCATCCTTATAGAGCTGTACTTTATAGCCCGATGCATACGCAACCGAACTCCAGACGGCCTTTCCTTTTACTGTCTCATCCCATTTGACATCCGCAGGCGCCGCAAGCTGAACAAGATTCACCTTTTTTTTCAGCACAATTGAACCAATCGAACTTCCCTTGTAATGGACATATAAGGTTATTTTATTCGTATTGCCAAGATTCAGCGATTTAGCAAATTGAATCTTTATACCGCTTTCATTTTCTGTATTGTCCACTCCAAGAATTGTAACTCCGTCATACTCCGTTCCATCTTCCTCGGATGAAAGTTTAAAATCCCCCGCCTGTAAATCTTCATTTCTGGTATACGTAAGCGCAATTTTTCCATCTGCCGTGACAGTGTCCGCATCGGTTGTCTGGAAAGTTCCTGTCACAGTTTGTCCCGAAAGCATGGAAACCGGGTTTGTTTCCATGGTGAAATTAAGAGCTTCTAAATCGGCATCCGAAATCGTAACTGTTGTCCTAACCGTAATATATCCGGTCTTTTTGATCGTTACGTCATAGTCTCCATTGGCAAGATCTATGCTAAAGGTTCCATCTGAACCTGTTGTCGCCTTTTTCTCGCTGCTGCCCTTCTTAAAAGTAATCTCTGCGCCTGCGATTCCGGTTTCTCCAGACTTTACTGAGCCTGTTTTTGTCTCGGTTGCCTCAAGATACTCTGGTATGTCTGCGCCGGAGAATATAATTACTTCTTTATTATCTCTTTGCATCTTTAGCGTCGGAAGCTGATTAGCGGCAAATTCCCAGTTTTCCGCATCACTTCCCCAGCCAATCGTGTTTTTCCAGAAATTGGTTGTTAAAAGGTCTGGTTTGAAAACACTCTCGCCACGATGCAACTCTGGCCATTTTCTATCTTTATCATTCTCTTTATCAAGAAGGGTTTCACCACATTTAACCCTCATACCCTGATAGGCGAAATTTCGTCCACCAACTACATGAACTTGATAATCACCGAAATAGCCAAAAATTCTATCTACATAGTATTGCGAACTGTTTGTGGAAATCTCTTCTTGCAATGCTGCGCTCTTATTAATTGTAACTGTTTTTCCTTGTCCACCAACTAATCCACCTGCACCGCGACCTGAATTTGTCGAAACACTTCCCATTGCAATACAGTTCATAATATTCAACTGCGTGCCATTTTTCACTTTAACCGAACCAACCAAGCCTCCAGCTAAAGACTCCCTATTATTATTATCTTTGTTTTCAATCTCTGCATTAACAATACAATTTTGAATTTCCAGCGTCCCCGACTGAACCTGTCCAATTAATCCACCTGCGGCACAATTTCCTGTAGTAGCAAGACTGCCACTGATATAACAATTTTCAATCTGCGAATCAGCACCTACAGTTCTCGCAATCGCTCCTACATGCTTTCCATCTCCCGTAATGGTCACATTGGACAAAATCAAATTTTTAACAGTTCCCGCCAAAACATTAAACAACGGCTGCGAAATTCCACTCAGCTCATATCCATTACCATCTAAACCAGCCGTTAGTGTTCTTGACTCCCACGACTCACCGCTTAGATCGATATCAGCCCCCAATCTAATATATTTACTTACACCAGAGGATTGATTTCCATTATATTGATTCTTTTGGTTTTTACCCATAACAGTAAACCACTGTTTTACATTACAAATCACATAGGGATACTCTTTCGTACCTTTTCCCGTGATTCCTTCATCTGCATACAACGCAATCCCCGCGTCTCCCACCTGCACATGGATCTCCGGCAAAGCAGTGTCTTCCGGTATCTCTTCGCTTTCCGGAATCACCGGAATATAGGTATAGATCGCCCCATTGTATTCTTCATTGGCTTTATCGTAGCCTCCCAGGTCTTTTCTTCAGTTTCTTCTGGTTCACCGTCCTCATCGAAGCGGTCAAAATAGTCCTCCGGTGCCAGTCCGCCCCGAAATTCAGAATAGTCGCTGTTTTCTGCATCCAGTTTCCACGTGATACCCGACAAAGTCCGCTCGGTGGTTTCTTCTCCCATCGTCTCACGCACGGTAAGAGTCTCCGGGAACTGGATATCGGATTCTTTGCTTCCAAGCGGGAGAATCTGATCGGTGATCGATTCTTCCAACGGTACAAATTCCAGCGTTGTTTTCACCTGCTCTTCTTCCAGGACCGTGATCTGGATCACCGGAAGTTCGTCCTCATCTACCTCATAATTGCTGCTTTTCAGCTCTGCACGGAACAGGTAGATGCCCGGATTTTCCCCATCATAACGGGATGCCTGGCTCTCTTCTTCATCCAGAACCCAGCGCACCCTTACTTTTCGCCAGAAACCTTCCTTTTCGTCAATCTCTTCCTCGGTTTTCTCATCCGTCTTGACATCTTCCTTCGATTCATCCGTTTTTCCATTCGAAGAATCGGCATCTTCATTCAAATCGGCATTTCCACCCGAAGAACCGGAATCTGTCTTACCGGAATCGTCTTTCTCATCGGATTCACCGTTCCCCGGATTTGCATTTTCATCCTGAGAGTCCCCATTTTCCGCCGAATTTCCATCTTTCCCAGAATCTCCCTGTTCACCTGAACCGGATTCCGCTTTCTCTAAGCCCTCTCCACCTTCGCTTTTGTCTTTGCTATTCTCTCCGGCATCTTTTCCTTCGGTATCTTTTCCTTCGGTATCTTCTTTTTCTCCATTCTCTTCACTGTCCGTCTTTTCCAGCACGGCATCATCATTTGTGCGGTTGGCAAACGCTGCTACATTCTCATCGCTCCCTGCGTCAGGCACATCTTCGGTTTGCCCCCCCCCGCTGACAAAAACGTCTATGCTGTCCGGCATCTCCAGATCCTGATACCGGGTGCCATAGGGAACTTTCTGATACAGAACCTGTTCCGATAAACTCTCGATCTCCCTGATCTGATAAAAATTCGTGTTCGCATAAACTCTAGGCACAGAGCCATATGAACTGCACGTTATCACTACCACCATTCCTGCTGCCAGGATTCTTCTTTTTCTCCTTCTCATACGCTTTTTCCTCTCATTCTCGAAATGTTGATTATCCGTCATAAAGTGTGTATACACAAATGAGTCGTCACTATATTTATATTATAATAATCAACTCTCACAAATTCAAGACAGAATCTGTTCTTTTAAGCGCATAAAGAAAAACGAGACGACCGAAGTCGTCTCGTAAAAGTCTAACTTTGAGGGGGCACCTCATTCTCTTGACTTCTTTTTTTATTTCCCTTCTTTATATCATTGTTTTCCCAGGTTCTCCGGGGTTCTGCACCATGTCAGGAGCATTCCTTTTAAAAATTCCAGTTCCTGCGTGTGGTCTTCCTTGTGATCGTCCGCCCACACAATTCCCTGTGCATAGCGCTCAGCCACCGCCAGCATCGCAATCGCAACGCTTGTAAATAACTGCTGCTCCGGGATATCGGTCCGGATGCTTTTATCGCTCCTCGCCTGCTCATAGAACTTATGATACAGCGCTCCTGCCGGCTTCAAAACATCCAGATGTTCAGCCAGCGCTTCCCCCTTGACTTTCTCCCGGGAGATAAAGTTTTTATAGTTATTACTGAACCGGAGTATTTCCGGGCGTTCCCGGTAAATCCGGATGATCTGGTCCGTATAAAACTCAATGTACTGATACGCCGTGAATGATTCAAATATCTCCGGTCCCTTTTCTTCCAGAATCTCCTTCCAGAGATCGCCCCAGATTTTTCCGCTGATCGCTATCACAAGCTTGACCTTCGTCTGATAATAGTTATATAGGGTCGCAACGCCCACTTCCGCAGCGTCCGCCACCCTCTGTAAACTGACATTCTCGATCCCATATTGCGAAAACAGCCTGAATCCAGCTTCCATCAGCTGTTCTTTCCGGCGCATCGCCTCTTTTTCATCCCGCTCTATATTTCTTGGCATTTCGTCCTCCGCGCCTTTTACTGACGTCTCTTGGATTTTTACAGGTATTCAAACATTTCTTTGGCATCTTCCTTGCGGATGGTCTCCTGTACGCTTGTAACGCGGACCTTCACCGATTTATTGCCGAAAGCAATTTCAATCACATCCCCAACCTTGACCTCCGCGCTGGCTCTTGCCACTTTATCATTCAGCATCACTCGTCCGCTGTCACACGCTTCATTGGCTACGGTTCTTCTCTTGATGATGCGGGACACTTTCAAATACTTATCTAGCCTCATATTTTTCCTTTCCATAGCCCCTTGCAGGGCACTTTCATCCTGGCGGAATCCCTTCGCTCCTATAATACTAAAGCCCTCCATGATATTTTATCACGAAGGGCTGTCTGTCACACATATATGTCTGAGATAATTATGCGTTTACCATATCCTTTAATGCTTTACCAGCTTTGAACTTCGGAGTCTTGGAAGCTGCGATCGGCATGGTCTCGCCGGTCTTCGGGTTTCTTCCCTCTCTAGCTGCTCTCTCAGCTACCTCAAAAGTACCAAAGCCAACCAGCTGAATCTTTCCGCCCTTAACCAGTTCCTCGGATACTGCATCTGTGAAAGCCTTGATTGCCTTCTCTGCGTCTTTCTTGGAAAGCTCTGCTTTCTCAGCTACAACTGCGATTAATTCTGTCTTGTTCATCGTATATTCCTCCTAGCTTATATCTTTGCACATGAATCCTCTTAGTTTTCTTCGTACATGCCCGCAAATCTTACTTTACATTTATATACATTTCTCCTTGCTTTGTCAAGGTTTTTTGCACTTTTCCTCACATTCCGAACCGACAATCGTTACGACTCGCAAATAGAAATTTTCTAAACTGAAAATTCCGTACGATGCCGTTTAGGCTGCAGATTTTTCCGATTTTAAATGCGAAGCATCGCCAAAATCACAGTGTGAAGCACACGCAAGCACTTCACACTGTGATTTTTTGGTGAAAACCCGTGTAGTATCTGTGAAATCCCTTGTGCTTTTATCTCATTTCCGATCATATTTTCTATCGTTTTTGCATGCTTTTCTCCATCTTTCAGAATATCGTTTTTACAGGCTTTCGCCAACCTTTTCATTACAGTTACACTGTCTTCTTTACTTGCCTGAATCCCATTCTTATGGTAAGATCAAATAATGTATATCCGGCCTATTACGGCAAACATATAGAAAGGCTGAAAATTATTATGAAAAAGCAAAAACTATCTTCCCTTCTGCCTATCGCTGTATTTCTGATCTTTTATCTGGGGCTAGGAATCTGGTCAGAATATATCATGAAGATCCCGATGGGCTTTTACAACATTCCGATTGTTGTCGCATTTATGCTTGCGATCCTGACGGCCTGTTTCCAGAACCGTTCTCTTCCTTTGACCGGAAACTGGAGCTGATGGGGCAAGGCATCGGAGATAAGAACATCATCACCATGCTTCTCATCTTCCTGACAGCCGGAACCTTTGTCGGTGTCGTAGGACGAAGCAGTGCTGAAAGCGTTGCTTATCTGATGCTGTCTCTTATCCCGGCCCGTTTTTCCGTTGCTGTTCTCTTTGTGGTAGCGTGCTTTGTCTCTACCTCCATGGGAACCTCCGTTGGAACCATCACCCTGATCGTTCCGATTGCCACTGCCGTATCTGAGACCTCTGGTTTCTCTCTGGCCCTTTGCGTCGCATCTGTCATCGGCGGTGCCATGTTTGGAGATAATCTCTCTTTCATCTCCGATACAACCATCGCAGCCTGCAACGGTCAGGGATGTGCTATGAAGGATAAATTCCGTGAGAACTTCGGCATCGCACTTCCGGCTGCCATCGCTTCCCTGGCACTTATCCTGGTCGTTTCCTTCCATCAGGATCCGGGAGCTGCCATCATAAAACCATACAACCTGATTCAGCTGATCCCCTATCTTCTGGTATTAGCAGGCGGCATTGCCGGTATTCAGGTATTTGTCGTTCTGTTAGTCGGAATCGTATCCGGTGCCATCATTATGCTGGGCTCCGGCCAGACTACTCCCTGGGAAATGCTTACCAACATGGGTTCCGGCACTTCCGGCATGTTTGAGACCAGTATGGTTGCCATCTTAGTTGCAGCTATGTGTGCACTGATCCGTGAAAACGGTGGCTTCGACGTTCTTCTTAACGTTATTCATCGCATTTTCCGTGGAAAACGCGGTGGTCAGTTTGGTGTCGGCCTTTTAGTTACCCTGCTGGATATCGCAACTGCCAATAACACAGTAGCTATCGTTATGGCCAACCCTATTGCAAAGGAAATTTCTGAAGATTATGGCATCAGTGCCAGAAAGACAGCCTCCCTTCTGGATACCTTTTCCTGTATCTCCCAGGGAATCCTGCCTTACGGTGCTCAGATGCTGGTAGCATTATCGGCGGTTCATGAGCTGGGCTATGAACTGTCTGCCTTTGAGGTCATGCCGCTTCTGTTCTATCCAAGCATGCTGTTTATCAGTTCTTTAATCTGTATCTTTCTGCTTCCAGAGCGCGGAGACCGTGTCAAAGCAAAAAAATAACAGCAGAACCCTTTCCTCTGCACACATAAACGCATTGAGGCATAAAGAAGAGCTGTCCGACTTTCTCGTCATCAGACAGCTCTTTTATGAAATCTCTCGAAGTTTCACTATATAACCTCTCTTTCTTAATTTTAACAAAAAAGGGGGCGTGTTCACAATTTATTTACTCATGCGTTTGTCGTGCGCCTTGCTGTGTTTTTTCTGTGAAAAATCATGGAGTATCTGTGAACTTCCTTGCGCTTTCGTCTGCTTTTCGATATATCTGTTATATCAAATACCAGTTTTTATCAAATACAGGACTATCAAAAACAGGATCGATGGACAACCGCCCAGGAGTTTTATCTCTCTTTACGTTTTCCATCGATCCCGTCTTCTTTTTTCTCTCACCGCCTGTTTCCAGGCAGATTTATCTCATTTATCTTTTTTATCCTTCCATCTGACGTCCCAGGAATCCGGCTGCCGTCGCTGCCAGCTTCATCTCCGCCCCTCCAAGCGCCTGCTTTGCCTCCCGGCTGAGGAGAATCACCGCCCCGATCGCATCTCCCTCGCTCAAAATCGGCACAATCACCTCGGCGCTGCTCTCCTCCACCTCATCCGAGGTAATCGGGATAAATGCTTTTTCTCCCCGCGCCGCACAGATATTCTGACGTTCGGAGACTGCCAGCTCCAGCGCCCGGCTGATCGTCTTCTGGTAATATTCCTTCTTTGGTCCCCCGGATACCGCGATGATCTGATCCCGGTCCGCGATGCAGACCATCAGCCCCGTGGACTGCGCCATCGCCTCCGCGTACTGCACGGCAAATGCCGCCAGCTCCACCATCGGTGAATATTTTTTCAATATAATCTCGCCCTCGCGGTCCGTGAATATCTCAAGCGGCGTCCCTTCCCGAGGCGCAGCGTCCGGCGTATCTCTTTCGGGATGACAACGCGACCCAGATCATCGATTCTTCTCACAATTCCTGTAGCTTTCATGATTCTTCCTCCTGCATACCACGTTTGCCATATCGTGTGTCTTATGGGTAGTATGTGGAAATGCAGGCGGATTATACATCTGAAATGGTTCGTCCCAATTTTAGGACTGAAAATTTTTATATTTTTTATTCCTGCCGTTTCTTCGGATTCGGATTGATCGCCACACCGCGGTTGATGTCGCCCTGTAAATTCTTGCCGAACTGGTAATCATTACCCGGAAGAATCACGTTGAGCAGAACGCCCGCAATCGCTGCGATCGCAAGACCTGTCAGAGTAACCGAAGTTCCTGCCGCCTCAAAGGTCAGACCGTCGGAGAATCCCAGCCCGCAGACCAGAATCACCGCAGCGATTACCAGATTCCGGGATTTGGTTAAATCCACCTGGTTTTCGACCACGTTGCGGACACCGATCGCGGAGATCATACCGTATAGCATGAAACTAACGCCGCCGATGATAGCAGACGGCATCGAACCGATGACGTCTGCCATCTTCGGAATAAAGCTCAGAATCACAGCAAAGACAGCTGCAATCCGGATGACACGCGGGTCATGAACACGGCTTAATTCCAGAACGCCCGTATTTTCACCGTAAGTCGTATTGGCAGGACCGCCAACGAGTGCCGACAGAGATGTTGCGATACCATCGCCGACCAGCGTCCGGTGCAGTCCCGGATCCGCAAGGAAATTTTCTCCGACCGTCGCGGAGATCGCCGACATATCGCCGATATGTTCCATCATCGTCGCAAGCGCGATCGGCGCCATTACCATGACCGCCGTCGGGTCAAATTTGCACAGCTGGAACGGAGGAAGTCCGACCCAGGAAGCCGTCGCTACCTCTGAGAAATTCAGGATCGCACTTCCGTCCGGGTTTGTCATTCCCATCATCTGGAAAACTGCCGCCGCTGCATAGGAGATCACAACGCCCATCAGAATCGGAATGATCTTGAACATTCCCTTGCCCCAGATATTAAAAATGATGATGGTTCCCAGCGCAATCAACGCAATCAGCCAGTTTGTCGATGCGTTGGCAATTGCGGACGGCGCCAGCGAAAGACCGATACATATGATGATCGGACCTGTCACAACCGGCGGCAGATAGTGCATGACACGCTCCACGCCTGCCAGCTTGATGATCAGCGCCAGAATCAGGTACAGCGCACCAGCTACCACGATACCACCGCAGGCATATGGCAATTTCTCGCCCATCGTCATATCTGCAAAAATACCGCTGTCCAAATTTGCCACCGTCGCAAATCCACCGAGGAATGCGAATGAGGAACCAAGGAATGCCGGGACTTTTAACTTAGAGCAGGCATGGAAAAACAGTGTTCCCAGACCCGCACACATCAGCGTTACCTGAATCGAAAGTCCCTCTCCCTCAAAATAGGTATTGACCAGAATCGGCACCAGGATCGTTGCGCCGAACATCGCGAACATATGCTGCAAACCTAAAAGCAGCATCTTCGGCAGACCCAATGTTCTGGCGTCTTTAATGACCATGTTGTTTTCATTCATTTTAAATAGATACCTCCAACAATTCCCTTCATTTTGTAATGTATATAATTTTCATTCTCCAGAATATCCTTTTTGACTTCATTCGTCAACCTTTCTGCTGCGCTTGCTTCGATTTTTTGTAAACAAAACAAAGAATGTGCCTTTTTGTGTAATGGGGAATTCCAAGGAATTTCCTATTGCACAAAAAAAGAGCTGTCCGACTTTCTCGTCATCAGACAGCTCTTTTATGAAATATCCCGAAGTTTCACTATATAACCTCTCTTTCTTTTATATTTTGTTTTAAATGTGCTATGGACCTCTTCCTTTCATATGAATCTCCTCCTTTGATTACATGTATCTATGTAAACTCTTTTAGAGATTGTATGATGATGGATTCCATCGATACCGATTTTTATCTTTTTATTTATTTGATAAATTCGGTTTTTAAAACCATGATCATGTTTTTTAGTAAGTAACTATCCCATTGGACCGTCCTCCTTGTTCCTTATTTCGTCCTAGAAACTATGGTAACCGTTTGTTGGGGTTATCTCTGTTTCTTTTGATGGTTTTATTTTACTAGATAATTTTCATTTTGTCAAGCATTATTTCTAATTATTTTCCATATTTTTCTTTATTTATCTGATTATATTTTTGTAATTGTTGTGTATTTCTGTTTTATTTGTTCTGTTTCTAACTATTATTGCGCTTTACGATCGCGTTTTCTTGTATTTTTTGTTTTATAGGACGCAATTTCCTGTAAAATGAAGAAAGTCCCATGAACAAATCATGTGTCTTGACACATCCGGGCTTCTCGCGCGGCCGCTTGCGGCATGTTTCTTCTTCGCGTGAGTACGCATCCCGCAGAGCGTTTTGTCATAGGTCGAAGCCTCCTATGACAAAAAAAGAACCACCCCAAAAGAGTATACAGATACTGCACTACCTCTTCTGGAAATGGTTCTATTTTCTTCTATCTTCCTAGTGGAACTGGAACACGATTCCAATCACAGCCGCCGCCACGATGTAGAAGATCGGGTGCTTTTTCCATTTGACTAAGCCGTACCAGATCGCAAGCGCCAGTACGATCGCCTTCCAGTTGATGATGGAAAACAGCTTGGAAAGCACCAGGCTGCCATCCTCGCCGACATGGAGGAACGCTATCTTTGCCACGCCGATACCGGCTGCCGCAATCAGGGCGGTGGATGCCGCGCGAAGTCCATAGAGGGCATTCTGTACGATCGCGGATGCTTTAAACCTATCGAGAATCTTCGAGATGATTATGATGATAATCACGGACGGAAGCACCAGCGAAAGCGGTGCCGCCAGGCCGCCGAGAATCCCCTTGATATGGAAGCCGACGTAGGTCGCCATGTTGACGCCCATCGGTCCCGGTGTGGACTCGGAGACAGCAATCATGTTGGAAATGTCACTAAAGGTATACCAGCCTGTCTCCTTGGAAATATTGTAAAGGAACGGGAGGGTCGCCAGACCGCCGCCGACCGCAAACAGTCCGCAGCAGAAGAAGCGGAAGCATAATTCAAGTATCAGCATCATTTCTTCTCCCCCTTTCCGCCCTTCAGTACAATCCCGATCACACCCGCCACGACAACAAGAAGCGCCGGAGAAACCGATGTAAACAGTGACAGTACAAACACAACCGCCGCAATCGCGATCGCGCCTTTATCAACCAGCGATTTCTTTGCCAGCTTGACAACCGCACTGCCGATCAGCACACAGACGCAGGCGCGGATGCCTGCAAAGGCGCTGCTCACAAAGCTAAGTTCAATAAAGTTCGAGATAAACGCCGCGATAATCATAATGATGACAAGCGACGGTGCAATGACTCCCAGTGTCGCCGCAATTGCCCCCGGAATCCCCCGATTTTTATAACCGACAAACGTCGCCGTGTTGACCGCGATGATACCCGGTGTACACTGACCAATCGCGTAGTAATCCATCAATTCTTCATCCGTCGCCCAATGGCGTCCATTGACTACCTCTTTCTGCAGCATCGGCAGCATCGCATATCCGCCGCCGAAGGTAAACCCTCCGATTCTGGCAAACGTCAGAAACATATCCAGCAGTTCTTTCATTTCTGCCCACTCCCTTCCGTATTATTGCTACACTTTTATTTCTCTGGAATTTCCAGTATATACCTGCTTATGTATCATACCAGAATTCAAGGAGCCTGAAAAATACCATTCGAATATAGAATGTATATCGAAAAAATATAGTTTGCCTGTTATTCTATCGGATTTTGTTATATAATATATCTGCCATATACACAGTTTTCCAACGAATCCGAACAGGAAGGAGCATTTATGGAACTTCGCCAGTTATCCTACTTCACCACCATCGTCAACGAGGGAAATATTTCCCAGGCAGCCAAAAAACTGAATATCTCACAACCGCCGCTCAGCCACCAGATGAAGCTTCTGGAGGCGGAACTGGGCGTGACGCTGTTTGAGCGCGGTTCCCGCCACATCCGCCTGACACCTGCCGGAAAGACGTTCTATGACCGGGCGCTTGCGATCCTCGATCTGAGCCAGACTGCCCGCACGGAGCTGACTGCACAGAAACAGGAGATTCAGGGCGTTGTGCGCCTTGGCATCATCTCCTCCGCCGTCGATTTGTGACCCGGCATTATCTTGCCCCATTCCGGCGATCCTATCCCAAAGCCCTGTTTGAACTCCATGAGTCCAATTCCTACCACCTGCTCGATCTGCTTCACTCCAACCAGATCGACCTCGCCGTGATCCGGACGCCATTTGCCAAAGCCGGGCTGGAGATGCAGACACTGCCGCCGGAGGCATTTCTGGCGATCGGGCGCGAAATGATCTGGAGCCATTACCAGGAATGCCCGAATGCCCTTCTGACCGACATTCCTCCATCCGATACTGGTTCTGTGATTCAAAGTTCCCACCCTATGCCTGCATCCGACGCTTCCGAACCACAAAAAAGCCATACGCCCACATCTCTTCCCCTCTCCGCCCTCACCCGCGCGCCGCTCATCCTTTACCGCCGCTGGCAGCCGCTGATTCTGGGATATTTTGAGGAACAGGCGCTGGAACCGAACATCGTCTGCATTGCCGACGATGCCAGAACCGCCCTTTTATGGGCGTCCGAAGGGCTGGGCATCGCGCTCGCGCCTGAATCTGCCCTCTGTTTAAATTCCGATCCCGCCCTGATCCGCCGGATCATCACCCAGCCCCAGATCCACTCAAGTATCTGTCTGGTCAAACGGAAGGAACGGAGTTTATCGCTGGTGGGGAATGCGTTTTTCCAAAGTTTCCATGCCACGGCTATTTCATAAATATGAATTTTATCCTATAAATTCAATTGACTTTACACTTTTTTCATTGTCGTGTTTGTACGAAATCAGATATTTATCATACGCTGAATATTTTTTTATATATCACCGCATTCTGTTTAATTTTTCCAACAAATCACTTTCAATATCGTTTTTTAATATAAATCACACAAAATTTTTAATATATAACACAAATGGCAGATTTTTCAGTTGACATATCGAAAAACCGCACGTATAATTGGCATCAATTCAGGAAAAGCAGAATAAACATAACAGAAAATAATTGCAAGGGCGCATCTCTTTTACGATGGATGCGTCCTTGTTTTTATTTATATGGCAACTGATCACGTGCCGGCTTACCGCGGGCACAGCTGAAAAAGAGGAGGAAATGTAAAGCCCGTCACTCTCTCCGGCGGACAGATGCAGCCAAAAGCGCTCCTCTTTGACGAACCAACCTCCGCACTCGATCCAGAGCTGGTCGGAGAGGTTTTAAACGTCATGAAGGAGCTGGCAAAATCGGGAATGACGATGGTCATTGTCACCCATGAGATGGGCTTTGCCCGTGATGTTTCTGACCGGGTGCTCTTTATGGCAGACGGCTATGTGGTTGGGGAAGGAAAGCCAGAGCAGATCTTTACCGCCCCGCAGCATAAACGGACCAAGGCATTCTTATCAAGACTGCTGGCATCTGCGTAGACCCACTATCAAAAACATAAGTGTCGACAGCCGCTTCGCGATCAATAAGATTGCGGAGCGGCTGTTTTCTGCCATAGGAAACCTCGTTCTATGTGCCATGGCACATTCCTTCTTATAAATTCAGATCTCCCAGACTGGAAAGATAATGTTTGCATATATCCAGGAATTCCCTGTTTTTTTCAGTGAAAAAGCTGTTCTTCATCCATACATAGTTAATAAAGGTTTTGCTTTTAAAATCGTTAATAAAAATCTGGCTCATAACACCGCGATCCAGTTTTTTCTGTACGACAAACTTGTATACAAATGAGAGACCAACATTTTCAATGACAAGATTGTGAATGGTATTGATGGTTCCGACTTCTACAAAAGAGGCGAAATTATGTATGTCCTGATTGTAACCGTGAAGAATAGAACGCAGATTGAGATAGGATTTTGAACCTTCTTCTCTG